>JAISFI010000207.1 GCA_031263685.1 Dysgonamonadaceae bacterium
ATTTTCTTTTGCTCCTAAAAGTAATCATAGTCTTCATTAAAATCAGTTTAATCACAGTTCAGACAGATTCTTTCTCCGGCACCTCAAAAAAAGATTTAGCCATTTGCCATTCAAATTTGGGTAGACACAAAAAAAATCTTATCTTTGCGCTTCATTTATGCGGCTGTGGTGTAATTGGTAGCCACGCCAGACTTAGGATCTGGTGCTTCACGGCGTGGGGGTTCGAGTCCCTTCAGCCGCACAATGAACCTTGATAATCAAGGTTGTAAAAACAAATTACCCGAAAAGAAACCCATTTTTAGGACTTCTCGGGTGTTTTTTTGTGCCTCGCCGGATGAATGTATGTCGTTGCAATAAAGTCATACAGAGCAATCGGTTAAAAGCAACTGCAATGAATCAACCTTCAGCAATTTCTCTTTCAGCCTTTCCGCTTCGCGTTTTCTGATGCGGAGAGTCATGGTACAGTTCATATCAAACTGTTGTGAAAGGATTTGAGGGTTTTCATCTTTGATTATTTTCATCACACTGTCTATCGAAAGATAGGCGAAAGATATCGAAATATCCTCATCTACCGTTTTTTCTATGATCTCTGCATGAGATAGCGCTTCTTGTGCTGCCGCTTTGTAAGCAACGATCAGTCCTCCTGTTCCTAATTTTACGCCGCCGAAATATCGGACAACTACTATTAAAATATCCGTCAATTCTTTGGAGTTGATGACGCCTAAAATAGGTTTCCCTGCCGTCGAAGATGGTTCTCCGTCGTCATTGGCGCGAAAATTTTCCCGATTTGCGCCCAACATGTATGCCCAGCAAACATGCCGGGCATCGTAATATTGCTTTCGATAATGATCAACAACTGCTTTTACCTCCTCTTGTGTCCGCACGGGAACGGCATACGCGATAAATTTACTTCGCTGTTCTGTAATACTTCCTTCGGACGTTCCGGCAATCGTTTTATAAATATCTTTCATACTATGGTGAATGAAAAATGCTTACGCCGATAAAAGACAATCGTGCGTAAGCATTATTCCTGATTTTTAATTTGCAGTTGTATTTTACAACTTATGAATTACCAGTCCCGAACGCAATTTAGGTTCAAACCAAGTCGTCTTCGGAGGCATAATATTACCGGTATCGGCAATATCCATCAATTGTTTCATGGTGACGGGATAGAGGGCGAGGGCGACTTTCATTTCGCCGCTATCCACCCGTTTTTTAAGTTCGCTCAAACCACGGATACCGCCTACAAAATCAATCCTTTTATCGGAACGCAGGTCTTTAATGCCCAATATCTTATCCAGAATGAGATTGGAAGAAATGGTTACGTCCAATACGCCAATCGGGTCGTTATCATTGTACGTTCCTTGACGGGCGGTGAGGGAATACCACTTGCCGGACAGATATAGCGAAAAATTGTGCAAATGCTGCGGTTGATAAATCGCTGTCCCTTTTTCTTCTATAACGAAGTCCTGTTGCAAGGCTTCGATGAATTGCTCATCCGTCAGTCCGTTCAAGTCCTTGATTATCCGGTTATAATCAATAATATTTAATTGTCGGTCGGGGAAACAAACCGCCAGAAAATACATATATTCCTCATCTCCCCGATGATGGGGATTTTGGCGACGTTTTTCATCTCCTACCAAAGCAGCGGCGGCGCTGCGATGATGCCCATCTGCAATGTATAAATGAGGTATCTGAGCGAAAAAATTCGTGATCTGTTGAATAAGCTCTTTATCATCCACAACCCAAAAACGATGTGCGATACCATCCTGCGTTACGAAACAATATTCCTCCTCCGCCTGAATAATCTTTGATACAAGCGCATCCAAGCCATCATGATACGGGTAAGCAAAGAAAACCGGCTCTATATTGGCATTGTTGATACGCACATGTTTCATGCGATCTTCTTCCTTGTCACGGCGGGTTAATTCATGTTTTTTGATCTTGCCGGTCAAGTAATCATCAACATAAGCGCCGACAACCAGGCCGTATTGTGTTCGCCCATTCATTGTCTGAGCATACACATAATAGTTTTCTTCGGCATCCTGCAACAACCAGCCTTTTTCCTGAGACTTCACGAAATTTTCTCGTGCCTTTTCATAGACTTCCGGTGCATGTTCGTCAGTACCTGTTGGGAAGTCAATTTCCGGTTTGATAATATGATACAGAGATTTCTCATTTCCTGCCGCCTCCGCTCTCGCTTCTTCAGAGCTGAGCACGTCGTAAGGACGGGAAACGACTTGTTCTACCAAATCTTTGGGAGGACGAATACCTTTAAACGGTTTGATGATTGCCATGATAATACAGGTTATGTGTTATTCATTCGCATTATTTATTCACCCGGAATCTTTCATTTCCGGTTTGAAAGAAATCAACAATTTGTTTCGCGGCAGCAATACCAGCATTGATATTGGCTTCTGCGGTTTGGGCGCCGATCTTTTTGGGCGTCGAAAAATAGCGGCCAGCGTACCGGGCAGACAAGTCGGCATGATTGGCCGGCATAATGTCTGTCACGTATTTGAAGTCCGGACGGGCTTCGAACATTTGAACAATCCCGGCTTCATCGATTACTTCTTTCCGTGCGGTATTCACCAGGATAGCGCCTTGGGGCATAGATGACAGCAAATCGTAGTTTATAGTGTTTTTTGTTTCCGGCGTTGCGGGAATATGCAGGGAAACGATTGGGCAGGTTTCATACAGCGCATTGGCAGAGGCAACGGCTTTTACACCGTCTTTCTCAATAACTTCCAATGGAGTATAAGGATCGTAGGCGTATACTTCCATGCCAAAACCTTTGGCAACACGAGCTACATTGCGCCCTACATTACCATAAGCGTGAATACCTAATTTCTTTCCCAATAATTCGGCGCCCGAGGTGCCGTTATAGAAATTACGACTGGCGTATACCAGCAGGCCGAAAACAAGTTCGGCGACAGCATTTGAGTTTTGTCCGGGAGTGTTCATGACACATACGTTGTGGGCGGTTGCTGTCTGCAAGTCCACATTGTCATAACCGGCTCCGGCGCGGACTACGATTTTCAATGCCGTCGCGGCGTTCAACACTTCCGCATCTACGATGTCCGAACGGATAATGATGGCTTCAACCTCAGCAACAGCGTCCAACAGTTGTTGCTTTTCCGTGTATTTTTCCAATAATACCAGTTGATGACCGGCATTTGTTATTACTTCGCGGATGCCCTCTACGGCGACTTTTGCGAATGGTTTGTCTGTAGCTATTAATACTTTCACGATGATAATCTACTAAATTATAAATTACGAATTATGAATTACGGTCAGGCATGATTTTTTTCAAATTCCTTCATGCAATCGATCAAAGCCTGCACGCTTTCTTTGGGCAGCGCGTTGTAGGTAGATGCGCGGAAACCGCCTACCGAACGATGTCCTTTGATGCCTACCATGCCTTTTTCTGCAGCAAATTTGCCGAATGATTCTTCCAATTCTTTGTATTCCTCATTCATCACAAAACAGATATTCATCAGCGAACGGTCTTCTACGGCTGCTGTTCCCTTGAAAAGACGGTTCCTTTCTATTTCGTCGTACAGGATGGAGGCTTTTTCGATATTCCGTTTTTCCATCGCTTTCAATCCTCCGATACTCTTCAGCCATTTCAGTGTCTGCAAAGCAGCATAAATAGGAACAACCGGCGGTGTATTGAACATGGAGCCGTCTTTAATATGCGTCCGATAATCCAACATGGTAGGAATCGAGCGGCTGACTTTTCCCAATACATCTTCTTTGACGATGATAAATGTAACACCGGCTGGCGCCAGATTTTTCTGTGCTCCGCCATATATAATGGCATATTTGGAAACATCTACCGGACGGGAAAAAATATCGGACGACATATCGGCTACTAAAGATACCGGCGAATCCAAATCTTTGCGAATTTCTGTCCCGAAAATTGTGTTGTTCGTCGTGATGTGAAAATAATCCGCATCCGAAGGA
>JAISFI010000232.1 GCA_031263685.1 Dysgonamonadaceae bacterium
GTGTCCCAATTCAAGGATATGCGACAGCAATATACAGTCGGGCTGTACCTGTCCCGCACCGTCACCGATGATATTGTTTTCATCAAGTCCATGCGGAACAGGTGCGTAGCGAGGTATCAATACATCCACTGTACCCTCCATGTTGGCAAACTGCACCGTTCGGTAATTGAAGTCGCCCACGTGAAGCAAAGTAAAATTACCGGTATCATCGCCACAATTGATACGGAAAACCGTTACAAAATTTCTTCCATCAGCCGTTTCGTTGTGGTCGGTAATGGCGGTACGAATGGCAAACTTACCAATTACATAATTATTATTCGTTGTGGAAGTATAAGCATAAGTTGTTCCTTTTTTCAGGTAGTTGGAAAGTACCGGTTTGTTCGCATCAAACATAGCTTGGATAAGATCAGTGCTGTAATGGTCTGTATGGTTGTGCGTTACACAAAGAAAATTCAGGTAAGGCGCCAATTTTTTTGCCCAACGATGGTAAATATCTATTCCAAAGCAGCCGGACGGTGTTTTCACCACATAACCCATATTATAGAGTATCCAAACGACTGCTGTTCCTTCTTCTACCTGCTCGTTTTTGACTCCTTCCAACACGCGGTCGAAAGCCATACGGTAACAAGTCAGGACGGGATTGTTTTTTTCCATGCTTTCACAGGCGCTGTCCATGCTTTTCAGGTAGTTTTTGAAATAGGTCATCGAACAGTTGTCGGCATATTGCTGTATTTTAACAAATGCACCCTGCCGCAATGTATTCATGCTCAACGGCGAAGTTTCCCACATTTCCCGCATAGCTTTGGCGGCTTCGCTTTCTACCGGAGGCTTTTGTTCGAGAATATCTTCATTCCTGTCGCCGCATCTGCTCAAGCTTATGCAGCATGTAAATAACAGCAATATGTACCAGTAGCGTTTCATTTCAATTGTTCAATTTTCCATAAGCATTGCTTTCCTTTTCTATCATCTTGAAACTGTCTGCCAGTTGCGTTGGTGATACAGACTTGTTATCCCTGTCTTTGGTGGTTTCAAACATAAAAACACCGCTGTATCCGGCTTTCCGGATATGATGTACCAATTCTCCCCACCGGATATTTCCGTCGCCGGGTATCCAGTGACGTTCATCTATGCCGTCGTAATCGGAAACATGAATCGTTCCGATACGATGCCCTGCCTTGCGGACAAAATCAATTGGATCACCCTGCAAATAATGATTTGTATCGAAGCAAATGCCTACATCCGGATAGCTTTCTATTATCCGGAGCAATTCTTCGGGGGTATTACCCAAACAGGTACGGGGAAGATTTTCCATGCAAAGCTGTGCTCCTGTTTTTTCGGCATATTTTCGTAAAATCCCGATAGATTGTATGCTGTTGGCAATTCGCTGTTCGCGGATGCTGTCTGCAATAGGTTCGGAACTGGGATGTAAAACCAGCCGGGAAGGTTTGAAGATTGCTGACAACTGTATCATTTGAGCAATAAAGTGCACATTCTTTTCCCTTGCGGAATCGTCAACTACAGATATATCCAGTGTACGGGAAAAAGGTAAATGAATAGACCAGACTTGCACTCCCGCGCTGTCGATTTTCTCTTTCAGGGCATATATGCACGGAATAATTTCGTCTTCGGAAATTCCCCTGTAACATTGGTTTAGTGCCACTTCTATATAGTCGATACCGTTTTGTCTGGCATCTGTTAAATCTGCTACAGATGGATTTGTCCACAAGCCTGTGCTTGTTCCCAATTGCCTGTTCTGTCCCCAAATATTGACCGACAGTCCGAGCAGGATACAATATAATAGAATCTTCTTTATCATAATGCTGAGATTTATAAAAGCAGGAATAAGGCTTTGAAATCCTTATTCCTGCTTTGTATCGTTATTTTTGCCTGTTTGTTCCCTGTAAATCGCCACCGCGTATGCTCCATGAAGCAGTTTCGAGTCCGGCGTTGATTTCATAAGCCTGAATTGAACCGCCATCGGTTTGTACCGTACCTATCGTACCGAAATATAAACGTTTGTCGGGTCCAATGGTGAAAGCGGCCATCAATTGTTGTTCGCTGTCATTGTTGAACACAAATTCACCGGTTACGGTATTGATAGCATAAATTTTATAGTTATCGCCGACCTTGCTTTGCGTGCCGCCGTAAATGATTCCGTTTTCGTCCAGCGCCAAACCACCGTAATTCAGCGATCCGCCGATGTTTTTTATCCACTTTTGCGTACCGTCGGGATTGATGGCATATACATTGCCCGACGCATTCTTTTCGACGAAGTAAACTACTCCGTTTTTGTCCACAATCGGGAAATAGGCGTCGCCTGCCGCTCCTGCGCTCCATTTCAGCGTACCGTCGGAGATGTTAACGGCTGCAATTCCTGCCGTACCTTTTAAAGCGGCATAGATAGTGTTGCCGTCTATGGCCATGGAGCCGCTTTCGGTAACATTCAGCAAGGCTCCGGTATTGCTCCATTGGGTATCGCCGTCGGGAGTGAAAGCAAACAGTCCTTTGTCCGTACCGGCATAAATAATTCCGTCTCTTCCGACAAGCAGGGCGCTTCCTATGCCAGCCCCGTTGGGAAGCGGTTTTGTCCATCGTTCCGTACCCGATTCGGCATTGATAGCGTAGAGTATGGAATTGGAGAGGCAGTAGAGTGTACCGTCGTACATGGCCGGGAAAGCCCGAACCCGCATTAAAGCGCCTGCACCGCTTGTTGCCAGTTTCCATTTTTGCGTACCGTTCGGATTGACGGCATAAATGGCATTGTCCGAACCTTGATAAATCGTTCCGTCGGGACCAACCAGCGCTCCGCCGCCATACGTCAATTCGGAAATTTCAAATACCCATTTAATAATCCCTGTGACTACGTCAATGGCAAACAAGTGTCCGTTGGGCGACGATGTGGGAATATACATGGTTTTCCCGTCGGGTGAAAATACCGGATTGGAAGTCTTTACGTAACCGGAAAAGCCGTCTGATTTGAGTTGAACGGACGACCACAGGTAGTTGATCGGCGCTTCACTGGGGGTAGCTGCAACAATGGCTTCGGTAGAATGTCCATTCGGGTAAATAGCCGTCAATGTGAATGTATAGGCAACATCGTTGGTCAAACCGGTTACTTCATATTCTTCATCATCTTTATTGATGGACATTTTATTGTCGCCGGGCGACACATTCAGTTCATATCCCGTGAAGGCTTCATTTGCCGGTTTTGTCCAGACAAGCCTGACTGTTTTATCGCCGGGAATAGCTGCGAGATTCACCGGCGCCGGACGGGATGAAACCGGTTTCGCTTTTATTTCCATAACTCCGCCACGTCCCTTATCGCCGTAAACCGGCTGAATGGAAAATGTATAGGTTTCGCCGTTGACTAACTCTTTAACAGTTACAGAAGTAATATTTCCTTCCGAATTCATTTCGCCACCCGGTATGGTCGAGTTGCTTGCCGTCCACGATAAATAATAGCCGGTGGGATTGGCGTTTGCCATTGCTTCCCAGCGAAGCGTTACTTCCTCGTCGCCGGGTATGGCTTCAAAAGAAGATGCTTCGTACATGTCCAAACTTGCCTTTGGAAGATTTTCGTCTTCACATGCCGTAAAAACCGCGGCAATCAACAGGCATAAGCCATATAATATCTTTTTCATATTCATTTCGTAATTCGTAATTTTTAATTCGTAATTTATCATTTGTATCTTGGATTTTGCCACAGTAAATCGGGGTTATTAATTCGTTCAATTTCCGATTTGGGAATGGGAAATAATAACTGGAAGTCATCTATATTATGACCGATGGCAGCCATCACTTCTTTGGCATAACCCATCCGCACAAGGTCAAACCAACGGTGTCCTTCGTATGGAAATTCGCGTTGACGTTCCAGCATAATCGCTCGACGGAAGCTGTCTTTATCCGGCAAGGAAGATATGTCTATTGATGACGAGCAGGAACGGGTATGAACTTCATTCAAACGCTGTAATGCCGGAGAGGTTGGAGAATTGCTGTAAGCGATTTCGTTCAACGCTTCCGAATACATTAGCAATACGTCGGCATAGCGTAACAATATCTGGTCGTTGCCGGTATTGCTGGTCGTTGCATTTTTCACATCATAGAATTTTTTGAATATATACACATTACTTTCCGCCAGAGTATAGCTTATCAAGTCTTTTCGCAAATCACCTTCGGTATAACACGCTAACAGTTGCGGCGACTGTGTAGCATTAGCCGGATTGCTGACGCTGTGCCAGTAGCCGTGCCCTTCGTCGACAACATCTTTATTGAAACGAACGGCGAAGATGATTTCCCTGTTATTTTTATTGTTTACGTCGAATACATCGCCCGGATTGGGCAAGAGGGAATATTTATCAATAACCTGACTTAAAACATTCCGCGCTTCTTCATTTTTATGAAAAGTAAGATAGACTTTTCCCAGCAAGGTTTGTGCTGCACCCAGCGTTATCCTGCCGACATCGTTACCGCTGTAAGAATCCGGCAACAGGCTTTCATCCACAATTTGTTTCAGGTCGCCGGCAATTAAATTGAACATTTCTTCATCCGAACTGCGTCCGATGTTTAATGCCTCGCTTACACTTACCGGTTTGCGGGTAGTCGGTACGCCACCCCAAATGCGATACATATTGAAGTAAGTCCATGCGCGGATAAACATCGCTTCGCCCTTGTACTGATTTTTTAATTTACCGTCAATATTGGCATCATTTATTTGTTCCAGTACCAGATTGCAGCGGTAAACACCATTGTTGAAGTTTTCCCAGTAATCGGCGAGGAGACCGTTGGAGGCTGTTTCTACGAATCGGTCAATGTCGTACCTGTCCTGCGTGCCGGCGGTGGGAGCCGTCAAGTACATGTTATCGCTGCGGTATTCGCAACATTCGGTGTAAAAACCTACCTGCCCCTGTAATTTCGAGTAGCAGCCGACAACGGCAATGTTAAAATCTTCCGCTGTTTTATATACTTTCTCTGTGGTAACATTGTTACTCGGTTCCAACTCGAAGAAACTTTCGGAACAGGAAGATATAAACAATGCTGTCAATAATATTAATTTGCTATATGTCTTCATTTTATTATTTTATTAGAATGTAATATTTAAGCCGACAGTAAACACTTTTGCCAATGGATAGGTACCATAATCTTCACCGGGCGTAAGTGCATTGGTCGGACGACGAGTCACTTCAGGATTGTAACCTGTATATTTTGTCCAGGTAATCAGATTCTGACCGGACACATACAACCTTGTCTTTTGCAGATGCAGGCGAGTTGTTAATCCTTTTGGCAGGTTATATCCCAGCGTAATGTTTTGCAGGCGCAGGTATGAGCCGTCTTCGAGATGCCAGGTGGACGTCCGCCCGTTATTTCCCTTTTGCTTGCGGTTGGCCCGGTTTACTTCTCCGTTTCCCGGATTGTTGGGACTTTGCCAGCGGTCGAGGGCGATAGTAGTTCCATTGGTATTTCCTTCCAGATTATCAATATAACGGCGGTTCAGGTTCAGTATCTCGTTGCCATAAACACCCTGGAACACAAATTCCAGGTCAAAATCGCGGTAAATGACGGTTCCGCTAAAGCCATACATGAAGTCCGGCATGTAATTTCCGGCTATTGTACGGTCTTTGTCCATATCTATTACGCCATCCCTATCCACATCCACAAAGCGGAAATCTCCAGGTTGCGTGTTGGCAAAATGAGGATACATCTTCAATTCTTCTTCATTTTTAAATATGCCATCCTTAATCATCACATAGTAAGAACCTATTGGTTTGCCTACTTCGGTAATCCAGTAGGCATGTGCAACGCTTCTGTCCTCACTTGCAATTGAATTGTCACTTCCGCTGATGATAATGGGAGCATTACCCGGTCCCAAGGCTTTTACTTCATTGATATTCTTGGAAAAATTAGCCGAGAAGTTGTACTTCCAATCTTTGGTAATATTCTTCTGGGAGTTTAACTGTATTTCAACGCCGCGGTTATTGACTTTTCCAATGTTCATACGAGTCGTACTGTGTCCTGCCAGGAGAGGAATTGGAACGCTTAACAGCATGTCTGTCGTATTACTGTCGTAATATTCAAGCGTCAGACCCAGCAAGCCCTTGAATATCTGCAAATCGACGCCCACGTTTACCATAGAAGTTTTTTCCCACTTCAAATCATCATTTCTAACTCTGTCAGGCTTGTATCCGGACGTCAGTATGCCGTTTCCGGCTCCAAGAATATAATCTTCGGACGACATGGTGGAGAGATGCTCGTAGTTGCCGATATTGAAATTGCCGGTCACGCCGTAGCTTGTTCGCAGTTTCAGGTCATCGACAAAACGCAAAGCATAGGCATCTTTAAAGAAATTCTCGTCGCTGATTCTCCATGCCGCAGATGCAGACGGAAAATATCCCCAGCGATTGTTTCTTCCAAAACGAGATGAAGCGTCGGTACGGATAGCGGCGGAAGCCATGTATTTTCCCTGATAGCTGTATTGCGTGCGGGCTAAATAAGATGCCAGTGACCATTGCGCCTTTTCAGATTCTCCTTTTGTAACGGTTCCGCCGGAAATCGTCTGTATATAATCGTTCGGATAATCGGCGGCGGTAACGTTATCGCTTTTCAATGTTTCTTTTTCAGCGGATTGCACCAGTACGATGTTGAGGCTGTGGTCGTCTCCGATTTTTGTGTTATAATTCAGTTTATTTTCAACCAGCCAGTTGAAATAAAAAGAAGATGAACTGTAGCCTTCCGGATTGGATTTTTTGCCGTAATTTGACCAGCCCTGTAACGGAAGCTCAGAAGGGCGATATTTGTCGTTATGAGAGCCGTAATAATCGCCTGCCAAAGAAATACCGTATGTCAATCCTTTGAAAAGTTCGTATTCTCCGAAAACTTTACCTATCAACACATAACGGTCAACGATGTTCGATTGCAGTTTCGCCAGCGCCACAGGGTTGATTACTTCATTATGCTGATAATCGTTTCCTATGCGCCAGTAACCGTTTCCCTGAAAATTGTAGCTGCCGTCGGGATTATATACCGGCCATACAGGTGGAATGGCAAGCGCCGCCTGGACAATTCCTCCATCACTGTAAGGCCCGGAAGCATTTACGCGATTGGATGTTGAATAGGAAGGAGAAAAATTTACTCCAAATTTAAACTTGTCATAATTTCCGTCCAGATTCAGGCGCAGGCTGTATTTTTCGAAATCGGATTCGATGATAATTCCTTCATTCTTTGTATAGTTGCCGGAAACAAAATAACCAAGATTTTTTCCTTTTCCCGACAGGGATATATTGTGGCTCGTTGTTGCTGCCGTACGAAAAATGGCGTCCTGCCAGTCGGTATCGGTAAGCCCCTGCTCGCCGTTCAAGTAAGGGAAGAGTTCGTCCGGGATTTTGTGGTACGATTGCGGACGAACGCTGTTGGGATCGCTGGGCGAT
>JAISFI010000248.1 GCA_031263685.1 Dysgonamonadaceae bacterium
CCGACGCCAAAATTGATTGTCCACAGCAAGTCGTCGAGCGCGTTGTTCTCGAAATTGGAACTCCAGTCGCACTGGAACAAAGGCGTCTTGTCGAAACCGGAGGCTTTCACAATGTCGCGGATTTCGGCAATGTAGGGTTTATTGATTCCGTAAGCGCCGTATTCGTTTTCGACCTGCACCATCAGAATATTTCCGCCATTGGCTAATTGCAGACCGCTCAACTGTTTGCCGACTTCCGCCATAAACAGGCGGACACGTTCCATAAAATACGGGGCTTGCGTACGCAGGGCAATGTCTTTTTTCTTTAACAGCCACCAGGGAAGCCCGCCCATTTCCCATTCGGCGCAAACGTAAGGTCCGGGTCGCAAAATAAGATACATGCCGTGCTTTTGCGCCAGCCGGCAGAAGGCGGCTACATCATTATTGCCCGTAAAGTCGAATTTACCTTCTTCCGGCTCGTGGATATTCCAGAAAACATACAGGCAAATGGCGTTCATGCCTAATGCCTTGCACATCTTAATCCGGTGCTCCCAATATTCTTTGGGGATGCGTGGATAGTGCATCTCGGCGGCTTTGACGACAAAGGGTTTGCCGTTCAGCAGGAACGTCCCGTTTCCGATTTCGAATGTTTCCCTGCTGGGTATGCACGACGTCAAAACAACTGTTAATAACAACAATACGTAGATTAATCTTTTACAATCCATAATCTTTGATTTTTTCGTCTGTCATTCTCAATTACTTATTGCGTGGTCTTTTGGAAATTCTGCACCGCTCCACACTTTTTTAGCCGTCCAATCCTGTGCGGGCGCCGTCCAGAACGAATGACCGGCAGGCAGTCCCAAGGGCAGGAACACTTCGGAAGTCAGATACAAGCTGCCGTTGTTGGTGTACCAGTCGGCCAAGTTAGGTTGATGGCCGGCAAAGCCGAGTTGCAAAAATCCTTTCTCATTGAAATTTCCATCGACCGAAAACATGCGTTTCATTACGGCAGTCAGGGCGGCGCGTACCTGTCCTTCGGGCAATTCTCCGGGCAACTGTTCTTTCCACGCCAATAACGCCAAAGGCTGGAACGTGCCCAGCCGGTAAGTCATCGAACGCCCGAACACCGGGAACGAACCTTCGGGAGATACTAAACGCTCCAGGATAATCCCAAAACGCTGCATTCTCTTTAATGCCGTTTCGTATTGCCGCTGTGCAAAATCAGCCGGTCTGTCGCGTAGCCTTAGTTTTTTGTCCGCCAATACTTTCAAAACCTGAACGTACATCGGTTGAATAACGTAACTGTTGTAATAATCGAAGGCAAAACGTTCGCCGTCGGAATACCAGCCATCTCCCACGTACCATTCTTCGATTTTGCGGATAGCGCTGTGGATGCGGTACAGGTCGTACTGCACTCCGACCGAAAGCAAAAAGGTTTCGACCGTTGCCGAGAACAGCAGCCAGTTGGTATAGGGCGGGTCGATGCGGCGCAGTTGTTGAAATTCGGCGATATACCGCTGCTTGGTCAGCGAATCAAGCGGTTCCCAGAGTTGCCGGGGCGCACGGAGGAAACTGCTGGCTATATAGGCGGCATCCACCAGCGGCTGCCCTTCGTTGCGCCACAGGAGGTAATCGGGACTGCTGGGGTCGACGGCGTGGGCATAACTTTTTAACGCCCATTCGCGGAGTTGTTTCCGTTGTTTGCCTTCTCCGGTATCGTCGTCGGGAAGGGAAAGCCAAGGAGCCATGCCGTCCATCAGGCGACCGAAGGCTTCCATGTACGATACCCGCCGCTCCCTGCCGTCCCAGGTCGGGCTTAATACCAACTGCATATATTCCGACAATTTGCCTTCACTCATATTGCTTAATAACGGCGAGGCTAATTTATACGCCAAATCCGCCCAGTATTTGCGGTCGATATTTTCAGCGCTATTCGAATATTCGTCGAAAGCGTTCAAATCCCATTTATCCGACCATCTCAAAACCGGCAGGTTGTTTTCGAAGCGAACGGGCAGCCAGATATAGCGCCCGTCAATTGGATGCTTGGGCGTCCAGCGGTCGGCCATAAAGATGAAGGCGTCTTTTTTGCCTGCAACAGGCAGAATATATGTGCTTTGCGAATGGAAGGTCAATCCGGCATCTTCTCCCCGGCAGGGATTGGAATGTTCCGTCCAGGGTCCCCAAATATTATCGGCAGAGAACAGTCGGGCAGCATTGGGAGCCCAGCCTGTGCAGCCCGAAGTTATCATGTAATATTTACCGTCTTTTTTGAAAATAGCAGGCGCTTCATTGTGTCCGGCGGGCGCAATGCGGGTATATTTGCCCGTATAGCTCAGGTAATCACCCGACAATTCCGCCAGATGCAGGGTCAGGTTTTCTTCCGAAGCATAAATATGATAGGCTTTTCCGTCGTCATCGACATAGAGGGTCATGTCGCGCGACATTTGTCCTCCGGCTAAATCACGACGGATAAACATTCCATCGACAACCGCTTTTTTCCATTCCTCCGTCCATTGTTTCGGGAAATCAGACGGTTTTACGGGCGATTGTTGTTGTTCTTTACTCATCGTTACCGGATAGCGTTTGGCGTTTGGGCGGATGGATTTCAAATACTTGTAGGGACCGGTTACTCTGTCGCTGACGGCTATTCCTGTTCTTGCCGCCGAGTAACCTTTGTCTTTCAGTTCCAGATGGAAATACATGACAAACTTTTTCGTTTTTTCGTTGTAAATCACTTTGGGACGTTCGATAATACAGCCTTCTACAATCTCGCTGCGCGGGTCTTTTTCAACGGCAAGCGCTACGCTCTCGTACGTCCAGTCGTAGAGGTTGGCGGACGAATAGTAGGTTACGCCTACGAACGCTGAGTTTGACTGTTCGCCTTTGTGTTCGCCGAACCAGTAATATTTGCCTTCGCGGTATAAAATGCCGCCCCCATGTGCGTTGATATGCACACCCTTGTTGTCTTTCCATATTTTGCCCGGATAAAACGCACCGGCGTGTGCTATTTCCATAAAACGAACCTTTTCGGAAGCGGCTAATAAAAATGCTCCGACGCCAAAATCGGCGGTGGTTGCAGCGTTTACAATATGTTGATCAGCGCGTTCGCCGATAGGTTGCACGTAGCCTGTTGTTCCGTCCGGTTGCAGGGCGGTTTTTACTAAATAATCCCAGGCTTTTTCCGTAACGGTTTCATATTCGCTTCTGTCCAGCAAGCCGTTATTGATTCCCCACAGGAAACCGAATGTAAAAAAGGCTGTTCCACTCGTTTCGTATCCGGGGGCTTGTCGGGCGTCAAGAATGCTCCGCGTCCAGTGTCCTTCGGGTTGTTGCGACTGTTTCAGCGCTTTTGCCATAGAGCGGAAAACTTCGACATATTCGTTCCTGTGTGCATCGTTTCCGGGCAAATCGGACAACACTTTGGCAAGAGCCGCAAATACCCAGCCGTTGCCCCGCGCCCAGAAATCTTTCAATCCCTGTTGCGTTTTGTGCTTTGGGTAGATATACTTTTCATCGCGGTAAAACAATCCGGCTTCGGTGTCGTACATCAAATCCTTTGCATACGAAAAGTATTCATGCAATTTCTGCAAATACAAGCCGTTTCCGGTCACTTGATACAGTTTGGTCATCACCGGCATCACCATGTACAGGGCATCTGCCCACCACCAGTAATCGTTGTTCGGGATGCTCATCTGGTATTCCATGACTTCCCGTGCGCGGGCAATTTTTTTCGGGTCGGGCGCAAGGTTGTAGAGGTCGATGTAGGTCTGGAAACAGGTTTGCCAATCGCCGAAAAGGACATGCTCACCGGTTTCGCCGTAGCGGTATTTCCATTTGGATTTATCGTTAGACGGCGCGCCTCTCCATTCGTTTTTTTCCGCCCATGCTTCGGAATATCGAAGATAATGCCCGTCGCGGGTTACATCGTATGCGGCAATATTTCCGGTGTGATAGGCGGCATTGTGCCAGAAAGCGTTTCCCGGCTCGGGATGGGAGGCTTGCCAGCGGTCGTTCACCTTCCGGATAAGGTTCATTACGTCCTGTACGTCTTGCGCCTGTAAAGCAGGAGCCATGCAAAGCAAAAGAAAGAATATGATATATTTCTTCATAATTGATACATTTTTTATTCTATTTCCAATAATACTACCGATTTTGCCGGCAGTGAAACATTTAATTTTCCGCCGGATAATTTCGTATCTTTAAAATCCTTTACGCTTACCGTATTCGGCTTGTCGAAAGAATTGTAATCATTGACTTTGGCGGAAGTCAATACTTTCCCCGAAACCTTTTTCGCCGCGACGCCCCGCAATTCGGTTTCGACTGTCTGCGCTCTGTTCGCGTCAATGTTTACCAGCGTGATGTGGATTTTACCCGTGGCATCTTTGGACGCCGATACGCTGATGGCGTCTATTTTCTTCCCATTCAGTTCATATTTATTGCCTGAAAACGAAACCGGAAGCAGAGTTGCATCCTGATGTACTTTGTACATGTAATATACCCAGTAGGTCGGCGTGAGTAACATTTTTTCCTTATCGGTCAGAATAACCGCCTGCAATACATTAACGGTCTGGGCGATGTTTGTCATTTTCACGCGGTCGCAATGCGCGTTGAAGATGTTGAGGTTGACGGCGGCTAAAATAGCGTCGCGCAACGTATTCTGCTGATAAAGAAAACCGGGATTGGTGCCGGGTTCGACGTCCGTCCAGATACCCCATTCGTCGGTTATCAAGCCGATGCGTTTTTGCGGGTCGTACCTGTCCATGATGGTCGAATGTTTGGCGAGCAGTTCTTCCATGAAAAGCGAGTTGGAAATAGTGTTGAAATATTCGGTTTCGTCGAATTGAGTTGCCGAGCCTTTTTTGCCCCACTTACCGGTGGGAATGGTGTAGTAATGCAGCGACAAGCCATTCATCCTCCCGCCGACGTTTTTCATCAAGGTTTCCGTCCAGTTGTAATCGGCGTCGCTGGCTCCGCAGGCGATTTTGTAGAGACGGTTGTCGCCGTAATTGCGGCAATAGGTGGCGTAACGGCGGTACAGGTCGGAATAATGGTCGGGCGTCATGTTGCCGCCACAGCCCCAACTTTCGTTGCCGACGCCCCAGAATTTCACTTTCCAGGGTTTTTCACGGCCGTTCTGTTTGCGGAGGTTCGACATCGGACTTTCTCCGTCGGAGGTGATATATTCCACCCATTTCGACATTTCCTCCACGCTTCCGCTGCCGAGATTGCCGGAGATGTATGGTTCACATTCCAACTGTTCGCAGAGGTCGAGGAACTCGTGCGTACCGAAACTGTTGTCTTCCGTCACGCCGCCCCAGTGGGTGTTTACCATTTTCGGACGTTTATCGCGGGGGCCGATGCCGTCCATCCAGTGGTATTCATCGGCAAAGCAGCCGCCGGGCCAGCGGAGGTTGGGGATTTGAATGTCGCGCAACGCCTGCACGACATCGTTACGGATACCGCGGGTGTTGGGAACCGGAGAATCTTCGCCCACCCAGTAGCCGCCGTAGATGCAGTGACCGAGGTGTTCGGAGAAATGTCCGTAGATGTGTTTACTGATCAGGTCTTTGCCCTGGTCGGCGTTGACCGTTAATCTGTTTTGCGCCTGCATCGCAATGCAAAGGCACAGTGTCATGGA
>JAISFI010000249.1 GCA_031263685.1 Dysgonamonadaceae bacterium
CAAATGCAATGAAAATATCTCCAAAATTCTGATAACCTCCCCGGTCGGTTTTGCTTCCTGCCCATAATGTTTTGTCATTAAACTGGATATGTTCTTTTTCTACGCCGCCGAAAACCATAGCGCCGATGCGTCCGTTTCCGACGGGAAGGGCGGAGGTCATCCACTCGACAGCCGGTTGTTCATACCAAAGAAGGTGATTTCCTTTCGGTAAACTGCTTGTTTCTGCCCGCATCGAAATTGCCGGACAAAATAACAGGAATAAAAATAAAATGTTTTTTACCATTTTCATGTTTTTATTGATATGGAATTATAAAATATTAATTGTAAGTTGATTATCTGAATTTTTTATATCGGATTTACGCATGTTGATACACTTTATACCGATATTCGTGTTGGGAAGTTTATATGTATTATCATGAATCCGGATGCGCGTGCAATTGTCGAACAGGAAAGCGGCATTATTTCCCCGGCCTTCGCCCTGCTCTTTCAAGAGCGGAATTAACGGGATATTTTCTATCGTATTGTTTCCGAAATCAAGATTTTCTACGCTTCTGGCTCTGATTACCGGATGGTTGTCGTACACTTTGAACACATTGTCGCGGATGTATATATTGCGATGCACCCAATGGTTTTTTACCCGTTTGTGGTTTTCCGGTTCGATGGCGATGGCGTAATGGTTGTTTCCGCCATAGAGATTGTAACCGCAGGCTTCGAACGTGTTATGGCGAATAACGACATCCTGCACGGCTCCCGATTCATACCAGCTATTGGCGTCGGCGGCTATCTGTATGGCGTACATGCCGGTCCGGTAAAAATGATTGTTTTCTATCACGACTTTTTTAGGGGTTGTCACCAGCAAACCTCTTGTGTTGGTCATCTCCATACGGCAATTGCTAATCCGCAACGAGGGTATACAGGTTATGTTTTCGATGCAATCGCCCATCGTGATTTCTTTGGGTAAAGGTTTATCCAGTTCTATTCGTACTTCCCTGTCGGATAGGCGTTCGACATTCGTCACGACAGCAAAGCCTGTTTTTTGCAATGTTTCGGAACGAATGAATGCAACGGTATCGTTTACGAAAAAAGCTTGCATGCCATACGTTTGCGCGTGCATAAAGCGCAACGTAAGTTTCGCGGGATTGTCTATTTTTTCAATTTTCAGATAGGTGCCATGTACATTGACCGGGTCGTCGTGCAAACCTTTAAAATTGCATTTATCTATTTCAATATGTCCTTTACAGCCGGAGAAATGCATGCCGTCGGCGAAGGAAGCAATGGTTCGTTGCCTCGACGGGGTGATATTTATATGCCGGTACGTCAGGTTTTCGGAAAATTGCGATACCACACCTAATCCATGCATATAATGGATATTGATATTTTCCATCCGGACATTTTTCGACCGGTTGACGAACAGGCCTACATGGTCGCGGATATGTTTCCGTATGGTGATTGTCTGCCCGGTCTTATAGTTGGTGTGGTCGAATTTGTTTTCAAATTTCAACTTAAACGGCGAGCGCTCAATGGCTTTAGCATCCTGAATCGGCGACCAGGAAGTATAAACATTTGTCCCCTGTATTGTATCGGTCAGGATACTGAAATAATTATCGTTCATACTCCAGTTTTCACCGTAAAAATGTATTTTGCCGTCGATAATGGCATACCTGGAGTCGGGATGTACCGAGGCAATGAGGGAATCGGGATACAATTCGTCTATGGTTATCTCGCTCATCGACGGCCGCTCGAAATCGATGGAAAGGTTCCTGATTTCTATATTTTCACTCCGGTCGATTGCCAGAGTTATCATTTTCCCATGAAAAACGAACAGGGAGCCATTGCCTTCGACGGTTATATTTTTCAAGTTTTCAAACAACAGGCCGATGTTTTTCACTTTCGACGGGCAATCGCTTTCAGACGACGTATTCGATATGTAATATTCTTTTTGTATTGCTTTGTCCGGCCAAAAATCATATCGTCCCGGAGGAAAAGTAAGTATTACATCCGGTTTGTTCCGGCAAGCAGCTATGACTTGTTGCAGTTTGGCCGTCGCGTCTTCAAAGGTATTGGGGTGTATACCCCAATCGGCAACATTTATTACTTCACCGCACAGCGCTCCCATTGCGTGCGACAGAAGTAAAACAGATAATAGGAACTTCTTCATGAATCGTTTTATTTTTATTAATATTTAATGTCTGGGCTGATCCGGATTCTTCCGGATTGTCTCAGCTTTTCGGCGCCAAAATTAGTGATTAAAAATAACATTTATAGTCACAAACTCGTCAATAAATAGCACATTTGTAGCTTTTTTAGGATTGTTGGCGGATTAGAGTATCGTAATTTTAAATTTCAGGACGGTATCGGAATTTCTCTGTTACAAATACGTTTTTTAGTCTCTGTAGGATTTTCAAGAAATCCCGATTTTCGAATGAGAAGAAATTAGGCTATTTTATTTCATTATTTCATCAAAAAATTAAAGGATGCAATCAGGCTCCCAAATCATTAGTTTTTTTTAACTCCCGGAATTTGGAAGTGAGGGGATTTTTCATAGCACACACAATTTTAAATGCGCACGCGCGTAATATAATCATTCTTCTGTAATCAATTTGTAACCGATTTGTTTCTTTTCATTTTTGGCTTTGTCACGCTTTTGTAATATCGAAAGAGGAATTTTGCAGCGGAATAATAACTAATTAAAAAATGATTTATGAAACGAAGCATTTTCCTCTTTATTTTGACAGGAATAGCCGTATCTGCATTTGCCCAGACACAAGCCGTTCCTGATTCGACCGTTTTTCCGCAAGGAGAAAAAGACGCTAAAACATTAAAAGAAGTAGTTGTAAGCGTACAAAAGCGCAATCAAAGCAGTGTGGAAGTCCCGGTTGCCGTCAGCGCCCTCTCCGGAGTTGACCTGATTAAATTGGACGTGCGCCAGTTTGACGAACTCTCGGAATACATCCCAGGAATGCAGATGCAACTGCAAAGTCCCAACAATCCGGGCTACGTTATCCGGGGCGTAACCTCCGATGACGGCGATTCCCGTTCTCAAGCAAGAGTTTCCATCTTTCAAGACGGAATATCCATTTCCCGTTCGCGGGCATCAGCGGTAGAATTGTTCGATTTAGACCGGATAGAAGTGGTAAAAGGGCCGCAAGGCACCCTCTTTGGACGGGGAGCGGAAATCGGAGCGCTCCACATCATTCGCAAAAAGCCTGTCAACACACTAAACGGAGAGGTAACTCTGGGATACGGCTCTTACAATCGTAAGTTAGCCGACGGATTTATCAATGCGCCCATCCTGAAAAACAAACTCCTCAACCGCTTTTCCTTCACCTTTGAAGACCGGGACGGATTTATCAAAAACCGCTCCGGAGGCAATCTCAACGGCAAGAATACCTTTGCCTTGCGCAATTCGACGCGACTGTTTGCCGGAGAAAATACATTAGTCGACCTGGTCGTGGATTATCAGCGGGATAATTATCCGGGAACATCATTCAAAAACAGGCAATATGCACCTGCAGGAGGCGATACAAGTCCGAATACAATGGCCGATTTGGAACAGGGCAAAAACCTGTATATAAAAAGGAATCTGGGTGGCGCAGGATTATTTATCAGCCACGACATCGGCCACGCATGGAAATTCAATTCCATTTCAGGCTTCCGGGCATTCAATTCCGACGAATCGTTCGATGCCGACGGAACGGCCTCCCCGCTCATGTGGATTTCGGAAATAGAAGAAGGGAAGCAGTTCAGTCAGGAATTTCGCTTCAATTACACCAACAGCCGCAATTTTAACGGGTTTGCCGGAGTAAGTTATTTCTACGAAAACAGTTCGCAGGAAGTACCCTTGCGCATCAATGAGCAGGCGCTTTATACCGCTTATTCTTCCCAATTACTCAACGGCATGTTTGCCTCCCTGTTTTCTACCGACATTGCCAATGTGCTGTTTCCCAACATTCCCCCGCTTAGCGGAGGCAAATTCAATTACGTCGAAAGCATTCCCGACATCCGGGCTACCTTGGAACAGCTATACAGTCAACAGTTGGGTATGCCTTTGACCTTGGAGCAGGTTTTTGCTTCTTTGCCTGCGATGGAACGGCAGCAACTGATTGGAACGATTGATTTACTTTCCAATCAACCGATTAATGCCTATCACGAAGAAGGTTATAAAAACACCGCCACCAATCATGCCGCTGAAATTTTTGCCGACGGAACTTGGCAGATAACCCGGCAATTGGGACTTACGGCAGGTCTTAGGCTGAGTTACGAGCATCAAGAAGGTACGTACGAAGCAGCGGCGTCCAAACAACCCAGTTTCTTGGGAATGTTAAGCGGGTCGCCCAATCTGCTGTGCGCCGTTTCGGACGGGAAAATAGCAGATGCAAAAAATTATTACTCCCTCGTCATGCGTACCGCCTTGAATTACATGATTGGACAGAATAATTTCTATGCAAGCCTCTCCCGCGGGCGACGTCCGGGAGTTGTTTATGTCCTTCCCGAAGGAACCACCTTCCTTTCCCCCGAAATTATCTGGAGCTATGAAGCCGGCGTCAAGGGAATGCTGTTTAACCGGAAACTCAACTACGATTTAACTGCCTACTATTACGACTGGTCGCACTTCCAGAGCGCATCGCTTCGCTTGCAGGAAGGCGCCTTGGTGGCCGAATACCTGCCCGACGACGCAGGAAAAGCGCACAGTTTCGGCATTGAAGCCGGCTTGAAATACGCCCTTCTGCCTTGCCTGAATTTGTTCGGAACATACGCCTATATCGACGGAAAATTCGACGATAAAGATGAAGCCGGAAATAAGCAGGAATATGCAGGACACCGCTTCCGCCTTACTCCGGAAAATACGTTTTCCCTGGGACTTGACTTTACGTACGTCCTGAGAAAAGGGCAAATGTTCTATTTGCGTCCAACCTATTCCTACAAATCGAAAGTCTATTTCGAAGATAATAACGATGAACGATTGACGCAAAACGGTTTTGGCTTATTCAACTATACGGCCGGATTCCATTTCAAGCCTTCGAAAAACAAAAAATTATACATGGAAGTCGGTACGTACGGTAAAAACGTACTGAACGAAAAATACATTATCGATGCCGGAAATAGCGGAAACGCTATCGGTTTTCCCACTTTCATCGCCGGAAATCCGGCTGTATTCGGTGGGCAAATAAGAATCGGATTTTAACAGTCTCCTGTTTCAATTTATTAAAAAACTAAAAAAAACAAGCAAAATGAAAAAGAAAGTATTATTAGGAATCATTTGTATCCTGGGCGTTTTCATTGTCGCCGCGCAAGCCGGTGATAAAACCGACCGGCAAGGATACGTTGGACATTACGTTTTTCCTTGGGAAAACCAGGACGAAACCATCGAAATTGCGCTTCAGGACGATTCAACATTTACGATGTTTTCTTCAGCAGGAAAAATAAAACTGAAGTATGTTGAAAAAGACCGCTTTGAATTTCCTCAATATGGAGGAGTTATCGTTTTTGAACGGGACGAGGAGCAGGAAATAATCGCTTGCAAAATTTCCGTTGCCGCAATCAATATGAAAGAAGTAAAAGCACTGAAACAATGAAAAAGCTGATATATACCGGAATATTTATCTGCATGGCAATGTCTTTGTTCGGACAATCCTATGTAGAAGGATGCGTTTACGAAGACCTCAACCGGAACGGGCGGCGGGATAAAAAAGAAAAGGGAATCGCCAGGGTAGCCGTATCGAACGGAATAGAAGTATCGCAGACCGATGCATCCGGAAAATACCGCTTGCCTGCCGGCGGCGACTTTATCGTTTTCGTCATTAAACCGGCTGGTTATCAGTCGGCGTTAGACGAATTTAACTTGCCGCAGTCGTATTATCGTCACAAACCGGCCGGGTCGCCGGAAAGTTTTTATCAGGGAGTGAAACCAACCGGAACGCTCCCCGCTTCCGTCGATTTTGCCTTGTATAAATACGATGAGCAGGAAGCATTTACTGCTTTGCTTTTCGGTGATACCCAGCCTTATAACGAGCAGGAAGTAGAATATCTGAAAAGAGGAGTTATCGCCGAAACTCAGCCTGTCCAAGGGCTTAGTTTCGGAATAACTCTCGGCGACCTGGTTGGCGACCGCTTAGACCTTCATTTATCTTATAAACAGGCAATCAAACAGATAGGGATACCCTGGTATAATGTCATGGGAAACCACGACATGAACTACGATGCTAAAGAAGACCATTTTTCGGACGAAACATTTGAAGCTCATTTCGGACCAAACAATTACTCGTTCAATTACGGGAAAGCGCACTTTATCGTGTTAGATGATGTGCTGTATCCTCATCCATTGACAGGCAATGGCTATTGGGGCGGTTTACGGGATGACCAACTCGCTTTTGTCAAGAACGACCTCGCTTATGTTCCGCACGACCGCCTGATAGTCGTTTCGATGCACATCCCCTTGATTGATTCGGAAGGAGAAGAAGCCTTCCGGGATGCCGACCGGCAAGAATTATACAAAATCGTAAAAGACTATTCTCACGTCCTGTTCCTTTCCGCCCATACCCATTTTCAGGAGCAGCACATTATCGGAAAGGAACAGGGACTCGACCGAGAAAACCCCATTTACGAATACAATGTCGGCACGGCTTGCGGCGACTGGTATTCGGGAATCTTGAACGACAAAGGGATTCCTGTATCTACGATGCGCGACGGAACGCCTGCCGGATATGCTTTCCTGAAAATCGAAGGAAATCAATATGTACTGGTTTATAAAATACTTGGGAGACCGGAAGATTATCAGATTGCACTTTATCATCCCCAAGCGCTCCCTTTCCGGCAAGCAACGACCGCTTCTCTTTATGCCAACTTCTTCATGGGAAGTCCGGCGGATACGCTGGAATATCGCATAGATAGCGGCAAATGGATGAAAATGCAGCGGGTAGAGGAATTTGACCCTGCTTACTACCGCTATGTACAGGATTGGGATTATCTGGACGATTTGCCTCCGGGTCGCCGTCCGTCTAATCCGATTGTTTGCAAACATTTGTGGAAAAGCAAAATACCAACCACCTTGCCGGTGGGCGAACACAGGATAGAAGTTCGGGCCAAAGACCGGTTTAACCGGATGTATACATCGGAAAGCATTTATAGAACTAAAAACTAAAAGATAAAAACTAAAAGTTGTGCGAAGCGCCTGTTTACTGCGCTTCGCGCAACTTTTAGTTTTTATCTTTTATACTATGCGCGGGCTATTTTTATGCATTCCCCCACTGGGGGATAAGAGAAAAGCGGTACACGTTTTTCTATTGATATGCTTCCCCTGATGGGGATTAACAGCTAAGAGATGAATGCCCTACGGGCAATAAAGCGGATTTGCCGGTTCTCTGTTCTATTGATATGAATGCCCTGCGGGCAATGCACAAAACCATGCCGCGCAAAGTATAAAGCACACGATTAATAAAATGCCGTCCCTGCGGGTGGGGTGTCAAAAATTAAGAATACAATTTTAAAATTCACGTTCATTATTTGTTGTTCATCCTATCGCTTATAGGAGACAAAATGTTCCGTAGGAACAATATGTTGGTAGAAAAAATATACATTTCGTACCTAACGGCACGAAAAGCCGACCCTGCAATTATCTATTTCTACCAACATATTGTGCCTAAAGGCACAAAAATAGAGCGAAATTATTTTCAGCTCAATATCATATTTTTTACACTCCACCCTGCGGGACTTGCGAGCGAAACCCTGCATGGGCGACATTTTATTAATCGTGTGCTTTATACTTCGCGCGGCATGGTTTTGTGCATTGCCCGCAGGGCATTCATATCAATAGAACAGCAGCCCAACAAGCCTGCTTTATTGCCCGCAGGGTGGGGTGTCAAGAATATGATATTGAGCTAAAATAATTTCGTTCTATTTTTGTGCCGCTAGG
>JAISFI010000253.1 GCA_031263685.1 Dysgonamonadaceae bacterium
AGACCTTTTTGGGACTTTCGCCCCATGGGCGAAACCTCCAACAGACTTGTTTGGGACTTTCGCCCCATGGGCGAAACCTCCAACAGACTTGTTTGGGACTTTCGCCCCATGGGCGAAACCTTCAACAGACTTGTTTGAGACTTTCGCCCCATGGGCGAAACCTTCAACAGACTTGTTTTGAGGCTTTCGCCCCACTATGGCAGCATAAGGAGGAAAAACCGGAACAGGAAGAACAGCCGGAATAGGAAGAAAAACCCCCGGAATAACCCGTAAAACTCAACGGCCTCCGGAACGGAGGCCATCTCGGTAGCCCGACGTAAAACGTCGGGTGTATGCGCAAACGTCAAGCTAAGCGGCGAAGCCCCGAAATATTTTTTTGTATAAAATATTTCGGGGCTTCGCCGCTCTGGTTCTATTGTGTATGATTCTAACCCGACGTTTCACATCGGGCTACCGGGATAGCATCCGTTCCGGATGCCTTTCAACTTTCGGCGTTATTTCACCTCCCAAACCTCTCCCTTCATCAGGAAGTCGCTGAGTTTGCGCGTCGGATTTTTAGCCTGTACGTCATGGATTTGTTTTTCCACCTCCCGGTCGTAAACAGGAGCATCTACATCGCGGATAACGCCGAGCGCCACGGGCAAATCACCCTCCATCAAACCCAGTTTCAGGTGCAGCGTCGGATCCTGCGCGTGCGCATCATGTACGAGAACATCATCTATGGTGTAGCCGTCTGCGCCAATGGTGACGGCTTTGATCGAGAAACCATCGAGGACAAGGCCTTTTTCGTTGTTATCGCCGAAAGTCATTTTTTCTCCGTGCCTCAGGAAGATGGTGCGATTGGCGCGCCACGCTTTATCGGTCACGTCGTTGTGGATGCCATCGTTGAAAATGATGCAGTTGAGGAGGATTTCTACTACGGAAGTTCCCGGATGTTTTGCGGCGGCCAACAGGATGTCCGCAGCATTTTTCAAATCAACGTCGATGGCGCGGGCGAAGAAGCGTCCGCGAGCGCCGATAGTCAGCTCTACCGGATGGAAAGGATCTTCAACGGTGCCGAACGGTGAGGATTTGGAAACGAATCCACGGGCGGAAGTTGGAGAATATTGTCCTTTCGTCAATCCGTAGATTCTGTTGTTCATCAAAATTATATTGATGTCTACATTTCTGCGGATAGCATGAATAAAATGGTTTCCGCCAATAGCGAGACTGTCGCCGTCGCCCGTTGCCAGCCAGACGGAGAGATTGGGATTGGCAACCTTAACGCCCGTTGCAATAGCCGCTCCGCGTCCGTGAATGGTATGAAATCCGTAAGTATTCATGTAATACGGCAGGCGCGACGAACAGCCGATGCCGGAAATGACCGCCGTATTGTGAGGCGCAACGCCCAATTCGGCCATCGCTTTGTGTAACGAGTTTAGTACGGCATGATCACCGCATCCCGGACACCATTTAACTAACTGTCCGTTTTTGAAATCTTTCGGGGTATATTGAATATCTGTTGTTGTCATTGCTGTAGTTATTGCTGTAATAATTTGGTAAATTCTTCAACTAATCTGGCTACGATAAACGGCTGTCCCTTTACGCGATTGAACTGACAGGGATTCAGGCCGGGAACTTTGGAACGGAGAAGGTTAGCAAACTGTCCATTGTTCTGTTCCACAACCATCACTTTTTTATAATGCTTCAATATTTCGCCTGCATTTTTGGGTAATGGATGGATGAAGCGGAAATGCGCCAGCGCCACTTTATTTCCGGTTTCCTGCAACTTCTCTACCGCTTCGCGCAAGTGGCCGTATGTACCTCCCCAGCCCACAACAAGCAAATCGGCATCCAAGTCGCCCTCCACTTCCTGCAGCGGGATGAAATCGGCAATTTTGTCGATTTTAGCTTGCCGAATATCAGTCATTAACTGGTGATTATCGGGGTCGGTAGAGATGACACCGGTTTCGTAATCTTTTTCCAATCCACCGATGCGGTGAGCGAATCCCTCCGTTCCCGGAACAGCCCAGTAGCGAACGAGTGTTTCCTCGTCTCTGTCGTAAGGCTTCCAGTCGTTTAACTGGCGATCGACGTAAGGCGGGTTGATTTCCGGATAATCGTTTAAATCGGGGATTTTCCAGGCAGAAGAACCGTTTGCGACATAACCGTCTGTCAGCAAGATAACCGGCGTCATGTGTTCCAGTGCAATTTTAGCCGCCCGGTAAGCCGCATCAAAGCAATCTGTGGGACTGAGGGCGGAGATGACAACGGCGGGACTCTCCCCGTTTCGTCCGTAAAGCGCCTGCGACAAGTCGGACTGTTCGCTCTTCGTCGGCATACCGGTAGATGGGCCGGAACGCTGAACATCGACCACTACCAACGGCAATTCCGCTATCACAGCTAAACCAATTGCTTCGCCTTTCAATGCAAGTCCAGGTCCGGATGTAGAAGTGACCGCCAGATTGCCCGCAAAGGCTGCCCCGATGGCCGAACAGACTCCGGCTATTTCATCTTCGGCCTGCATCACTTTAACACCCAACTCTTTTCTTGCCGCCAATTCCTGCATGATGTCCGTTGCCGGAGTAATTGGGTAGCTGCCGAGAAAAAGGGATAAACCTGCTTTTTCGGCGGCGGCAATCAATCCGTAGGCAGTCGCTTTATTTCCATTAATATCGGTGTAAAAACCTTTGGCGGCGTTGATAGTTTCTATGCGATAGGTAGAAACAGAAGCTTGTATGTTGTTTCCATAGTGGTATCCTGCCGTCAGCACATGGAGATTGGCTTGCAGGATATTAGGTTTTTTGGAGAATTTCTTCGATAAGATATGTTCTGCTACATCCAGTGGACGGTCGAACAGCCAGCATATCAAGCCTAAAGCAAAAATATTCCGGCTTCTGAGCGCTTGCTTATGGTCGGCAATTCCCTCCAGGCAGGCTTTACTCAGGGTAGTAATGGGTGTCTCGACAACTTGGACAGACGTTAAGCCGAGTTCAACAAAAGGATTATCGGTTTCAAACTGCGCTTTTTTCAAGTCACCCTCCGTAAAAGAGTCCGTGTCAATGATCACGATAGAGTCCGGTTTCAATGCCTTCGCATTTACTTTCAACGCTGCGGGATTCATGGCGACCAGCACATCGGTTTTATCGCCCGGCGTGTATATCTTTTTCGACCCCAGATGTACCTGGAATCCGGAAACACCACTCAGGGAACCATGCGGAGCGCGAATTTCCGCCGGAAAATCGGGAAATGTAGTGATTTCATTTCCAAAAACGGCGCTAAGATTGGAGAAAATGTTCCCTGCCAATTGCATTCCATCACCGGAATCGCCGGAAAACCGGATAACAACTTTATCCGGGTTTTTTATTCTTGTTTCATTTGCCATAAACAATAAGTTCTGAAATATACCATTTGTTAAAATAAAAAGGAAATCGTTTATACTGTCGTACAGTATAAACGGCTGCAAATGTAATGATTTTTGAATAATAGTCAATATGTTTGCTGCAATATTTAAAACAAAGAGTATGTAAACTTAATATTCGTTATTAACAGACGAGTTGCAGGATTTACAAAAAAAAGCATCCCCTGCCATTGCATATAAAACAACGTTCACTATCTTTGCCGCGTTCAATTTTGAATGTCATAAGACAATAATATGAAGAAAATAAATCTTATCCCAGCGCTTCTTTTAGCTTCTTTGCTTTTCTCCTGTATGCAAAACTCGACGAAAAAAGAAATACTGCGGAATGTGAAAACAGATGCTGTACAGGTCTATGG
>JAISFI010000258.1 GCA_031263685.1 Dysgonamonadaceae bacterium
TTTATCTTTGACCGGGTTTATTGACTGGGTACTCATGTATCAACTCTTTTTTTGCAAATACAAAGATAAGTCAATAAACCCTTTTTTGTCATACTTTTTTTACCGTTGCAACAAAGTCACTTTCAATTGCGATAACGATGCCACGCTTATCCTGCGATTCAAAAAAACATCAGGCCCATTCGAAGGCACCTCAGATTCCGATTCTTTGCGCGTAGCCATTCCCAAATCCATCAATCTGCAAGCAGGAGTAAACATTACCTACAACCTGCCGGAAGGTCGGAACAAAACAACTCCGGCGCAAACAGGGCAAACAGTCGACGCCAGTACAGTCATCAACCGGATAGAAGGCGAATACCGCCTGATTACCTGGCCGATACCGGAAGCCTATTTCGATGCCCTCGGTACAGCGGGAGAAGGTGTACAGGAGGAAGATAATGTGTACACAGTTCCGCTCCACTTCACACAGTCGGCAGATTATTTCAATGGAGATATGCGCGTAGCTATCATAACCGGCGCCAAACTTGGAGCCTCCTGTCCGACAAATTCCGCAGAATCCGATGCGTTCACGATAAAGGCTGTTGTCAAAGCTACCTCAACCACTTGGCAGGGTACTGTCGATGATAATTGGTCGAATGATGCCAACTGGTCGAACGGCGTTCCAGGCACCTGCACGGATGTGGAGATGCTCGCATCCGCAACGTTTTCCCCCATGCTGACGGATACAACGGCACGGGTAAATTCCATTTATTTTCCATCCGGCGCGGAAATTGGCGGTATCCCGTACCTGAACTACAACCGGGCAACGGTAGACCTTTCCATCACTTCCAATCGCTGGTACCTGCTCTCCAGCCCGTTCATGGACATGTATTCCGGTGATTATATACTGGGAAGTACCCGCAACAATCCTGCCGTCTATATCCGCCAGTATCAAAGTAAAGATCTCTGGTCGGGCGCGGAAAAGAAAGTAGCCTCCTGGACGTCTTCGTTTGGAAAGACCAATGTACTGCTTACTCCCGGAACGGGTTACGCTATTTGGGTGGCAACGGATGGAAATGAATCCCGCACGTTCGATTTTCCAAAAGATGCCATGTCTTACGACGTTTACAACAAGGGCGGAACGGATGTGGTCGATACGGAACTCATCGACAGCCGTGCCAACAGTTATCACTTTGCTTTCTACGACAAGTTCAGCCAGAGCAGCAATAAAGACAGTCGTTCATTTAACATGGCCGTAGAGAACGGCACCGATCCACTCTATACGAATCTGTTGATTGCGAATCCGTTTATGTCTCATCTGGATTTCAACGCTTTTTATTCCGAAAACAGCGGCAAGATAGGAAACACTTTCTATGTCTGGAACGGTAATTCCTTTACGGCAACCAGTCAGGCACCCGGCGAAGCTTCCGGAGACTATGACAGTCGTTACATTGCCCCGCAACAGTCTTTTGTCGTGCTGAGAAACAACAGCACGACATTCACTGACCTGCATTTCACGCCTGCGATGTCTGTAACAAACGTTGGCAACAGTTTTCGCAGCACAGAATCCACCCGCCCGCCTCGCCTGCAACTGAAAATTTACCGCTATGGTGTGCTGCAAAGCGAAGCGGAAATCCGTTACCAACCCGGCTCTTCCAACGGATTTGAAGACAACTCCGATGCCTGGACGCTCTTTGCCGAAGACGTCAAGAAAACCGCTGTTCTCTACAGTCTGGTAGACAATGCCGCCGCTTCCATCAATACCATCGGCAGCCTGAATGAAGATATACCTTTAGGCATCCGCACAAGTGAACCTGGCGAATTGAAATTCGAGATTACCGGCGCAGAAAGCTTCGACGGGGATGTTTACCTGATAGATGTTGCCAAAGGCGGACAGGCCATCCAACTGGAAACTTCTACCGAATATGCCTTCAACAACACAACGGGCGATATCATCGACCGCTTCTATATCCGCATACTTGGCACAAATACAGGCATCAATGACGAAACCACCGCTCATGGCATCCTGATTTATCAGGAAAACAGTGTTTTATATGTGAAAAGTGATTTGAGTGATCCGCTGCGCAGCGTAGAGCTGTATGACGCTCAGGGTCGGGTGTTAGTGAAACATGCAGCATCGACGCTATGCCCGCAGCAGCCGTCCCCATCGTCCCCAATCTTCTTAAAGTCTTCAAAGACTTTAAAGTCTCAACCGTCCCAGTCAGGGACAGTTGGGGCGGTGGGCATGGTGTTGGAAACCTCCTGCGCCCTGCCCATCCCCGGCGATGAGCGGATGATTGTGGTGAAAGTTGTTTCGGAAAAATCACAGACAGTCAAGAAATTATTTATCAAATAAACTGCTTAACGATGAGGGTGTGTCAAAAGCACATTTCACCGTCATTGCGAGGTCGAAGACCGAAGCAATCCAGTTCATTAACAATGATTTATGGATTGCTTCCTGCTTCGTTCCTCGCAGTCGCAATGACGAAATGGAGCTTTTGACACAGCCTCACTCTATCTCAATGTTGCACATACACCCGACGTTTCATGCCGTGAATTCTACCAAGATTGCATCCGTTACGAATTGGAATTTGAAAAATTTCATCTACATTTGCACTGTAATCCGAAATGGATTCTCAAATAGATACTCAATGACCCAGTTTTATCAACAAGAAGACAAACACTACGTTTCTGTAGACTGTATTATTCTCGGTTTTAAAGAAAATGCGATACATGTTTTAACGATCAAACGCAAATTTGATCCCTTGAAAGGCGAACGTTCGCTGATGGGTGGTTTTGTCCGAAAACAGGAAAGTCTGGACGAAACAGTTTCCCGCGTCGTTTATGAATACACCGGTATTGAGAACGTATATATGGAACAGGTCGGCGCTTATGGAGCCGTCAATCGCGATATTGGAGAACGGGTTATTTCCATCGTTTATTATGCCTTAATCGATATGGAGTTGTTTGATGAAAGTTTGGAAACCAAGCACAATGCAAAATGGGTAGATATTAATAAGGTAGGCACTTTGATTTTCGACCATAACCAGTTTCTTACGGATACCATTCATCTGATGCGCCGTAGAACGGCCACGCGCCCCGTCGGATTTAATCTTCTCCCCGAAAAATTCACTTTGCCGCAACTTCAAACCCTTTACGAATCTATTTACCAGCGACCGTTGGATAAACGCAATTTTCGCAAAAAACTGATGGAAATGAATATCCTGGAAAAATTGGATCATAAAGATAAAAGTTCTTCTAAAAGAGGCGCTTACTACTACAGTTTCAATAAAGAAAAATACGACCGTCTGCTGGAAGACGGATACTACTTCTCGCTTTAATTCTACAAATATGTTGTATAACATATTGTCATAAGTGTATAGATATACATTTATTTCATACCTTTGTGGGGAAAATATAAGTGTATTAATTTACACTTATAAAAATACAAATAATGATAAACACTGATTTATAGCATGTTGGAATTGAAACAAAAGGTTTTCCAGGCGAATATAGACCTTGTTAAACATGGATTAGTCATCTTCACATGGGGTAATGTCAGCGGCTTTGATCGGGAAAGCGGATTAGTAGTCATCAAACCGTCCGGGATTTCATACGATACAATGACCGCCGATTGTATGTGCGTAGTAGATTTAGATGGCCGCGTAGTGGACGGCAAATACAAACCGTCGTCCGATACGCCAACCCACTTGGAATTATACAAAGCTTTTCCCGAAATCGGAGGCATTGTGCATACCCACTCTACTTATGCAACAGCATGGGCACAAGCTGGAAAAGCGATTCCCGGCATCGGCACAACTCATGCCGATTATTTCAGCCATTCGATTCCCTGCACGCGCGATATGACTGTTGACGAGATCCGGGGAGAATATGAAAAGGAAACGGGAACGGTTATCATAGAGTCTTTCAACGGCTTAAATCCTTTGCATACTCCCGGCGTACTGGTCAAAAATCATGGTCCGTTTGCCTGGGGGAAAAATCCGGAAGAGGCTGTACATAACGCAGTAGTACAGGAACAAGTGGCAAAAATGGCATTTATCTCTTATCAAATCAATCCCCAGACAGAAATGAATGAACATTTGGTCGAGAAGCACTTTTATCGCAAACATGGGCCGGGGGCTTATTATGGACAGGGAAACGGTTAAAAGAATTAGAGCATAAAAAAATTAATAATTAAAGAGTAGGAATTTTAAAGACTGTAGTATGAAACGATTATTTATTTTTAGTAAATCAACATGCTTGGCATGTTTTAAGCGATGCTGTTTTCAGGGTTGGAAGACCGTGTTTTCTTTCCTGCTTGTATTTATTGTCGGGAGCGGGAATGTGCGTATGCAAGGACAAAACAAAATTGTGATTAACACTAATGATGCTAAACACATCATTAGCAAACATATATATGGGCATTTCTCCGAACATCTTGGGCGCGGAATTTATGGCGGAATCTGGGTAGGAGAAGAATCGCCCATACCCAATACACGGGGTATCCGCAATGATGTAGTGGACGCTTTGAAATCCTTGCAAATCCCCAATCTTCGCTGGCCTGGCGGTTGTTTTGCCGACGAATATCATTGGCGGGACGGTATCGGCCCACGTGACCAACGGCCTAAAATGATTAACACGCATTGGGGAGGCGTCGTGGAAGATAACAGTTTTGGAACACACGAATTTTTAGATTTGTGTGAACAATTGGAATGTGAGCCGTATATCTGCGGCAACGTAGGGAGCGGTACTGTTGAAGAAATGTCGAAATGGATTGAATACTTGACTTTTGACGGGGAAAGTCCTATGGCAAACTTGCGGAAACAGAACGGACATCCGGATCCATGGAAGATTAAATTTTTTGGCGTCGGCAATGAAAACTGGGGCTGCGGTGGGGATATGACGGCCGATTTTTATGCCGATACTTATCGCCGCTATGCTGTTTATTGCCGGAACTACAGCGACAATCGTCTGTATAAGATAGCCGGAGGCCCGAATACTTCAGACTATTACTGGACGGAAACTTTGATGAAAAAAGTCGGGAATAAAATGAACGCCTTGTCGCTCCATTACTATACAATTCCCAAAAGTTGGGGCGACAAAGGCTCTGCCACGGCTTTTGATGAAGCGGAATATTTTACGACGATGGACAAGGCTTATTTCATGCGTGAACTGGTCGAAAAACATACAGCGATTATGGATAAATACGATCCGCAAAAACGGATTGCCTTGGCTCCCGACGAATGGGGCGGATGGTATAATGTAGAGCCGGGCACCAATCCGGGATTTCTCTATCAGCAAAATACCCTGCGCGACGCGCTGTTGGCGGCTGTGACCTTGGATGTTTTCAACCGGCATTGCGACCGGGTGAAAATTGCAAATATCGCTCAGATGGTCAATGTTTTGCAATCGATCATTCTTACCGACAATGAAAAAATGCTGTTGACGCCCACTTATTGGGTATTCGATTTCTACAAAGTACATCAGGAAGCAACGATGCTTCCCATCTCTATTGCCGGTGTGAAATATGAACTGGCCGGAAAATCGATCGAGGCGATTAGCGCTTCCGCATCTCGCGATAAGAGCGGAAAAATTCACATCACCCTGAGTAATATTGATCCCCATCAATCGCAGACAGTATCGTGCGAACTGTTGGGATTTAAAACAAAGAAAGTATCTGCTAAGATATTAACTGCGAGCAAAATAACGGATCACAATACTTTCGATCATCCGAAAACAGTTGTTCCGGAGGCATTTAAAGACGTCAAACTGTCTAATGAAAGCCTGAACATCGTTTTGCCACCTAAGTCGCTGGTAGCGATCGAAATAGAATAATAGACATTCGTATATAGTAATAATTTATAATTTGAAAGAAGATGGAATACAAAGATTTAGAAATTTGGTTTGTCACAGGAGCACAGCTTCTGTACGGAGGAGATGCGGTTGTAGCAGTAGACGCCCATTCCAACGAAATCGTAAAAGGATTAAACAATGCCGGAACTCTGCCGGTAAAAGTGGTTTACAAAGGGACTGTCAATTCCTCTGCGGAAGTCTCCCAAACGTTTTCCGATGCGAACACCGACAATAAATGTATCGGCGTCATCACCTGGATGCACACGTTTTCGCCGGCTAAAATGTGGATACACGGGCTGAAAGATTACAAAAAGCCCTTGTTG
>JAISFI010000262.1 GCA_031263685.1 Dysgonamonadaceae bacterium
ATCACTACAACAAAATCATTACATATCACAATTATTTTATTCACAACTCACAAATCAAAAAAATGAATAGCAAAACACATTGCAAGTTGAACTGCTTTATTCTCCTCTGCCTGCTGTGGAGTGTGCTTCTTCCTCTCCAAAGCCGCACACCCGGACTGTACAAGTCCGGCGCCGATTACCAACATTCGTCGAGTGGACTGTCCGGTTCGGAAAGCCGCTCCCGATCGGTATTGAATGAACCGTCTATCCTGAAAGGCGGCGATACACCTTCCGGGCTGTTTTCTTCCGAGAAAAGCACGCTGACGGAAAGACCGGAAGGCAATGGCATTGCTCTGGGAACACCTGTAGGCGAAGCCAATTTCCTGCTGGCGGTATGCATCGTCCTTTACGGACTCTTTATCAGGTACAAAAAAACGTCTAACACCCTAAAAAAAGAAAAATTATGAATGCAATAAAGAAAACAATAAGCAATCTGCTGATATGCCTGTTCCTGTTAAGCACATCAGCTCTCCATTCCCAGACCATCGAATGGGGAACCGGCGAAAACGCCCCCGCTGCACAGGACATCAACGTCGGATCGTCGGAACTCAGCTACATCGACTTTTATTTCCAGGTAAAGGACGCTCAGGTGACAAACATGAGAATCACCGTTGTGATTCCGTATGCCTACGAGGTATTCGACAGAAGCAACATACAGAAATTAAGCGGTATAGAAGCAACAGACATATCTGTAAGTGGCCGCACGCTGACCATGATTTTCGGCACCGTCGTACAAAACGCGATCGTCCACTACCGGATACCGCGCTATTCGAGCACGCAACCCAATGCGGTTTATCCGAATCCTTCGTACAACGTGACCGTTACGGTATACAAAAGTAGTACAACTTCCATGGTGGTCAAAACGCTCCCATACAAGTACAATTATGCGAAACTTTACCTGACAGACATGGAAGCGCCTTTACCAACCAATCATCAGTCTCCACTAGGACTGCAGTTCGGCGACAACTACGAAAACCATACCGGCTACACCGGAGAGCAGACTTTTCAGTTCCGTATGCAATGCATCGACGGAAAGGTAGATTCTACCACAGTAACATTTACCCATCTGCTGGGAGGCGTGAAACTGTCGAATTGGACAGTAGGAACGACCATCCTCCCAGCCGGTCAAATAACAACGGATACAATCACCGGAACCACTCCACAGGTAAGCCACACGATAAAAATCCGCAAAACGGACTTCCCCTCCGGGGTCGGCATTTCCAACGGCGAGTTTGTGCCCATAAGTGTGGATGTGATCAAGACATCCTGCGGAACGTTGTATATGGATTTCTTGACCCGCTGGGGATTAACAAACAATATCAGAATCGCAAGCGATATAAACAGAACCGGCACAGAGGGCATCTCCTTCACCGCCAGCCAGGGAACAGGGATGACGCCGCTGTTGGAAGAAGTAAGCCATGAATGGATATTCCCTGACGGGAAAGCCTGTTACGATGGCAGTTACAGTAATACCTTTACCATTGCCTACGCCAATAACGGCCAGGGCGCCGCCAAAAATATTCGCTTCTATGTATATCCAAATCCGGCAGAAGTACTGCTTGATACAACATCGATAGAAGTTAAAGTCGGCGCTAATTCCACATGGGAAAGCATAGCAAAATTTACGGTCAACACCAGAGTATCATTGACAGACGTAAATATAAATCCGGCATATCGCGGATGGCCTTATGTTGGATATGCCGACGTAAATCAGACCGTGCCTGCCGGTGATACAATTTACATGCGATACAATTCTGCCTGGTCTAAGGATTATTATACACATCTGCAAGGAGTAAACAGAGGACTGTACACCAATAATGTCACGCATGCGATTGGGGTAGCAGCCTACACGGATATGTGTGGAGAAAATATGAAAAGTATATCAAATTTAAATCATTATTACATAGGAAGCAACACAGCCAGTTATCAAACAGGGCTATATACGTATGATGCTCAGGTAAATTTCGGCGAACCGGATCAGGTAACGATATGGTCGGGAAGAATGTTAATCAACACTTTAAAAAAGCCTGCCTTCTACGAAGACGGCTTCAAGTTCGTTTATCAAATATCACTCCCCAAAGGAATCGAACTGGCTTACAGCGAGAAGGACAGCATCAAAATATACAGATATAATAATCCTCCCGGAACAAATAAGTGGCCGGTCAGAAACCTGCAAACCAATGCTACAAAAGACACGATTACTTTTGAACTGTATCGAGAGGATATGGGCAATAACGCGATTTATGACTATACCATTGATATTCCATTCAAAAACGCCTGCACCACCGGCGAAAAATCAGGCAGCGCCCAGGGCGAGATACGCATGTTTGTCTATCCGACAGGAAGTGAGGGCGCAAGATGCAATGAGGTCGAACTGAGTTTGTGGGTCTTCCCCACTTTTTCGTACATCTGTGAAAAGGAAGGCGTCTCGTATACCTTCGATTACAAGCGCCTGATAGTCGGATTGCAAGATGGCGACAGAGACGGCAATCCCGATACTCCTCTCACACCGGCCAATCCGGATGCCATTGCCCATAATCTCTGGCTCATGGGCGACACGATTCAGTTAAGCTGGAAAGGAAAAACGCTTTCTTCCGAAGATACTGCACTTTATGTCGTATTATTTTCAGAAATATCCTCCAACAGGATAGCCGTCAATTATCCGAAAGAACTTACCTTAAATGGAATGAGCGGACAGTTGCAGGCCACGCTGTTAAACGACGTTCACATATCGGGTGATTACATCGGATATGCAACGCCTCGAGACAGAGGTACCACTTTTCCAGCGGAAAGATTTGCCTATGCCTGGGAAATCACTAAACCGGGAAATGCTGAATTTACTGCCGGAGATTCAATCGCTTTTATCATGGATGCGATAGTTGTGCCTGCTTATTCAAATTCTAACGCTGCTTCCTACCATGTGAACAACTGGTTTTATTCGTCCAAAACATCCCGAATAAAAGGATTGACAACGGCAACTGCCAAAATAGACTCGGTACTGATTCCTGAAGACACAAGAAAAGGATATGAGAGTTATCCCTTTATCAGTGGGGTGTACACGCCACGAATTTCCGGTCCAAACAGGACAACTACTGTGCAAATGAATTTTTCCGGAATGCAGGAATGGACGTCTAATGATTTTACTTTGACAACTATAGAAGACATAAGCTCCTCTCCCAATTTTCCTTATGAATATCGCCACCTGACTACCATTGATTCTATAATCATCGAAGTGCCGGAGGGCTATGAGATACCGGATACAATGAGAGTCAGGATGCTATATTATCGAAACTCAAGCAGTTCTGCACAGTACACTCCAGAGACGCTGCTTCATGCCGCCCCGTCCGGTTTACCGCATCGTAGGGTATTTGTTTTCGGAAGCAGCATGTTCGATGTAAATCGCAATGATCCGACTAAATGGCGGTTGCCGTCATATTTATATTATATACAGGCCCGTACCTTCCGCGTTTTTTCCACTTATGCCGCACCGGTTGGAGAGACAAGAGGCTCCGTTACTATTTACAGCGATGGCGATACATATACCACCGGAGCCAACAGCATCCCCATGATGAGCAAAGAGAGTGCAACAGTTGATTATTCTTATTATTTGAACAACCTCATTCTCCGTTACGTAGACCTCGGCAGTGTGAAGGCTACAGCCAACGGCTCCGTAGTTCAAGACGCCCTCCGTAACGAAGTCGCCTGGGAAGTCAATCTCCAGAACACGGCTACGAATGCAGCGGCATACAATGCCTGGCTGTATGTCCATGGCCCCGTATCGAACGCCAAACTGAAGGTAGGCGCAACCATCTATACCGGACAGGGCGAAGAAGGCCGCTGGATACCTTTGCCTACCCTGGCCGAAGGCGCCGTTATTACAACCGGCACGCTGACCGTCGATTACGCTTCTTCAGATTGCAGCAACCAGACCGTCGCTCTCTATCCACTCCACGACCGGACGAAGGGCGAAGGCATGACCTGGAATCCCGCCGATGATGCCGACATTCCCCTCACCAATACCGGCTTCAGCACCGCCCAGATAGATGCGGACAAAAAGCTGTTCATCTATTCCAAGCTGAACCTGATCATCCGCAATGTCGAATCACGCCTGTCGGGAAGCATCACGCCGCTGGCAGACACGCCGGCATCGCCGCTGTACACTTCCGGAGAGTTTTATGGCGAAAACAGGATAGCGGTAGACCGGGAATTTCCGCTGGAAATTGCAATTTCCACTTTCGGTGCGCCCGGCCCTGTCATTGATACGCGGGTGCAGTTGAATGTGCCGGCAGGCCTGCAGGCCGTCACCGATTCGGCATACATTGAAATAGATGGTGTGAATTATAAGATTACGACCGGCAACGGCAATGCGTTCCTTTCCGCACTTGCCGGTCTGGACGGCTCGGCAGGCGCCAAGAATATTGAACTGAAACTGTCCGACATCAATCTTCCCGCCCTGGAAGGAACACGCGGCGAACTCCGCGGAAACAACTCCAATGTCTATCTTCGTCTGAAATTGAAGCCTACCTGCGATGTGGATCCTTCCGCTCCCCGCATCACCGCAAGCCTTTCCGGGAAACGGCTCTGCGGCGACAATGTCGTCATGGCCGGAACAGCACCCGTGTCTTCCTGGCTTGAACTGACCGGCATCCTGTCGTCCCTCGCGCCGGAGATCGAAGTGCTTGCGCCGACGATTGCTACGGCGGATTTCAGTTGCTACCAGTCGGATACGTTGGTTGTAAGGTTTAAGGTGATAAGCAACTTCAATCTGAATGTAGCGGCGACCGATTCACTGTACATCTCCATCCCGCACGCGCTGAAGCTTTCGGGAGACATCAGGTACAGTCTGCCGGCAGGAAGCAGCGGTTCGGGCGTGGAAGCCCGGTACGGCCTCATAGCAGCGGCAACGGAGATTTCGGAACAGGAAGAAACCGTTGG
>JAISFI010000324.1 GCA_031263685.1 Dysgonamonadaceae bacterium
ACAAAAACAAATTGCACATAAGTGTCTATATTTGTCTGTCTCAGATTTCAATAGACATTTATTGTTTTATAATCTCTTGATTTTAAGGAATTTACGTCATGATTGTGGACCTGGAGGGATTCGAACCCTCGTCCAAACGAGGAACTAATCTGCTTTCTACATGCTTATCTTCGCTTTATTTTTCGACTTAACACAAGACCGAAGCCACCAATATTAAGCTTATTCCCTTCATTTCATCCGAAAGTTGGGACACCTTTCCGACTATCTCCGATATTGCTGTACCACCATTTCGGATTGCTTCGAAGCCACAGCTTCCGGGTGATATCTCGTTCCGGTACCTTGTACCGAAATAACGCTATGACTTACTATACTTCGGTCAAGCTGCGAGAGCGTAATTATTTTCGCCAGTTAAATTTTTGTCATCCGAGATTTAAGTGCCGGCCAACGACGCACTGCATGCTTACAAACCACTTCTACCCGCTGTCAAAACCGGTCAAGCCCATGATTTATATCCTATTGATAATTAGTGAAAAACAAGTACCCATTCGCTTTCGAACAGCAAAAAACACTTTTTTTGAGGCATTTTCTCACTTTCGGCGGCAAATATACATGAAATTATTCAAATACACACGCAGACGGATAAAAATTTTCGTCAAAATTTATGGAAGGCTGAAACAATCCGGGAAATTTCTATCCGTATGTATGTAATTGGAAAAATTCCTGTATATTTGTCTTCAAATGAACCGGAGATTTTTTGAATAAACAAATATGCAATCAATTCTCGAACTAACTGCCGATGGCTCACACACCCTATACATCCCATCGATGGATGAACATTATCATTCGGTAAACGGCGCCATACAGGAGTCTGTACATGTATATATCGAAGCCGGATTAAATCAATGTAACAAACCACATGTGAATGTATTGGAGTTTGGCTTCGGCACGGGATTGAATGTCCTGCTGACATTCCGTGAAGCTCAAAGGCGACAGTTTTCCGTTTCATACACTGCATTGGAAAAATATCCTTTGCCGGAAACATTGACCGGATGCCTGAATTACGGGCGAGCGCTCAATTTGCCGGAAGTTTTCGAGCAACTTCATACTTCCGTGTGGAATGAGCCGGTAGAAATTACTCCTTTCTTTTCCCTGCAAAAAATTGAAACGGACTTTCTCCATTACAATTTCCCTGCCTGTTCCGACGTCGTTTTTTATGATGCTTTTGCGCCCGACAAACAGCCGGAAGCCTGGTCGCAAACCTTATTCGACAAGATACGGGAACGGATGTATCCGCATGGCATACTGACAACTTATTGCGCCAAAGGAAACGTTCGCCGGATGTTGCAACATGCCGGATTTGTAGTGGAGCGCATTCCGGGGCCGCCGGGAAAACGGGAAATGCTGAGGGGACGGTGTTGACGGGACGGTGTTGAGTGAGTCATTTACCGAAAAAGGTCATAATACCAGAATGTATCTCCAAAAGAGGGTTTCAGTATTGCCATTTTTTCTTCATCCGGACGGTTTTCATAGCTTCTATACAGGATCGTCATCCTCTCAAAACGGTCTACTATACTTTTATCCAAAGGCAACCGACTGATGTCTTCCCCGTTCAACCGTGCATATAATAAAGCAGCTTCCTGATAATGAATCGGTATATACTGCTGCATTTGTGCATAAATGAGGAAACGGGTGAGAAATTCGTCTTTGTGATCGAGTACCAAATTGCATTGCATGGAAAGTTCCAGCATTTCCGGAGAGCCTCCTTGCACGTAAGCAAAACTGTTCAGCAGATAGTTATCTAATTGGCTGGCATCGTTTTCGAGGCGGTCTTCATAACCCAGTAAAGGGATGATGGACTTCAATTCGGAATCCTCCTTGAATGATTCATAATGGTCAATATAGCGCTGATATTTTTTCGCCCATGATTTGTAAAAGAACGTTTGTTGCAACACTTGATTATATTTCTGCGCCAATGCCAATTCTCCATTCATCAGGGAACATTTGACCATATATTTTAGTTGGTGGACGTTCATCCCGTATTCCACCAAATTTTCCATACACCAGCGGTAGCAGAAATTAATCTTGCCATAATGAAAATAGAGTGGATTTCCTCCCTGATGCATCAGGGCAAGGCCAGGATAGACGCTCGTCGGTGGGATGGTATGATGATTGATTGAAAATAACCGGTCGCCCGCTCTTCCCAGTTTATATAACGCCAAATGATAATACATCGTAACCAGCCGGGTAGGTGGCGTGGACGATAATCGTTCCCGCTCTTTTCCGAGGGTAACGACCTTTTGCCAGTCATTCACTGCAACGGCTTGTGACATGCTTAATTCCGTCCTGAAATTCTCATCCCGAAAGGAGTGGAAGTACAGGAAGAATAGGGAGGCTACAAAGATTCCCGGAACAACGAATTTCGCCGTTGGACTCACCTTATCCGAATCTTTCCTGCAAGACGCGAACACAGAAAAAAACATCAAAGAAAGAAATAAACAGATAAACGGCCACCACAAATACATTTCCTCTTGGAGCAAATACCATTTCGGCAAGGCTGGAAAATAAATGCCGATCAACTGTATTCGGCTGTAAACGTAAGCATAAAACAAATAAGGGATCAATCCCGTCAAGAGCATCCCAGTCGCCACGACGCTTAAATGCCATTTGTGTTTATCTTTTAGAAAGGACAAAAATTCATGAATCACACAAAGCAATATCGTGAATAAAGCATAAAATCCGAACAATGGATAAGCCAGAACCGCCAATAGCACTAAAAATGACAGGCTTAACCATTTGTTTTTAATTTTCCGGTATCCGTAAAAACAAGCCAAACAAACGGTAACACCGAGATTGCCGACAAACAAATATCCCGGCAACTTGACAGAGATCAGTTCATAGCCTAATTCCGTCACCGACAACAATAAGAGAATCGATGGAATAAAGGAAAGCGAAAAATATCGTTTCGGAAGCCGGAACGCTTTGTTCGTAAGCCATTGCACAAACAGCAAGAGACCGATGAAAAGCAGACAGCCTAATAGAGGATGATGGAAAAACTGTGTCAGAAACGTTCCCGTGTAAGTCAACAAACCTCCCGCCGTTTGCAGGTGTTGCAGAAAAAATAAACGGGTAGGGAGAAACAGCGATATCTCTTCCGCCCATTTCAGGAAATACCAGTTGTAGTACAAGGTAAAATAACACGCTGCAACTACAAAAAGCACCGTATATATCCATCGGCGACGCGTAGCGTTCAACGGCTTCTTTTCCGTTTTTTTTAGAGATACAGGTGGCTGAAGCTTCGCTTTGACGGATTTTTCCGGAACTTTATGTTTTGCGCGTGCCATAATCTTTCAATTATTCATCCAATTATTCTCCCAATTATTCATCGTCTATCCGTCCAAAACTGTATCCCTGTGCTTTCAACCATTCTATGGATTTCGGCAAGGCTGTTTGCAGGCGACTCCAGGATCTCATGGAATCATGAAAAACGATGATGGAGCCGGGACGGGTATAACGGCGAACAACGTTGAAAACGCCTTTCGCCGTCATCCGTTTACTATAATCTCTGGTCACAACGTCCCACATAATTACCTTATAGGTAGCTTTCAGTTGAAAAAAGCACTTCATCGGAAGATGACCATGCGGCGGACGAAACAGGCGGCTTCCAATCAAAGTATCCGCCTCATCGACGTTCCGCTGATATTTCTCTGCCGACAACATCCAGCCATGCAAATGGCTGTAGGTGTGATTTCCCACCTGATGCCCGCGATCTATGATCATCCGGTAAATATCCGGATACTTCTTCACATTGTCGCCTACACAAAAGAAACAGGCCTTGATTTGATAACTATCCAACACATCCAATACCCAAGGCGTAACCTCCGGAATAGGACCATCGTCGAAAGTGAGATAAACCTGTTTCCGAGATTTATCGATCCTCCAGCATGCACCCGGAAAGAGCATTCTGAAAAAAAATGGAGGCTGTTCTATAAACATAGATAAAAACTAAAAGTTAGAAACTAAAAGTTAAAAACCGAAGGTTAAGTTTTTTATGCAAGTTTTATAGTTACTACAACCTATCGCCCGGTTATTTCCTGGAGTACCTCGCAAAATCTTCCATGTATTTTCCCAACAGTTCGGGTTTTTCCTGTTGATAGACAGACAGGATCATACGCATAATCTCCAACCCGTTTCTGTAATCGGACTGTACACTTCGGAAGTGATTGGCATTCAAACGATAATACCAGTTCAGGGACTTCATGTAATAATCCAGCGTTTGTTCATATACCTCAATGGCTTTATCTATTGCGCCCGCTTCATGATAGCAGTTGGCAATATTCAGTCCATCGTAAGCATAACGCACGGAAGTGGGAGGAATCACTTGCTGACAGTGATCCAGCACTTCGATAGCTTTTTCTTTTTTATCTTCCATAATCAACGCGACAGCCAGGCGGGAGAACAAGTAACGACCATTGTGAATCATTCGCAACGTATTTTCATCCAAATACAGATTTGGATTTTCCACGCCTCCCCATTTGAATTTGTGCATCATATTGTCGTACATGATGTCGGTTCCTACCTCCTGCTTGGCCTCATTGACATCAAAAGGAACAATCCGGTAAGCCAAGCCTTCCTGACGGAAATGCTTGTCGGTCAATCCCAGTTGCATATCCACAGGTGTTGTAGTGGCATAATATATAGGACGCTGCCATTGTGCATTGTTTAACATTTCCAGTATCATCATTTCCGGTTTGCTGAGTGTATTCCTTTGAGAGAAATCGAAGACCATTCTCGGACGAAGCAAATGGGTGGAATCGGCAGGCAGCAAACCACTTTGGACAACCGATGCCGAATCGATGTTGATATATAGCTTTTTGGACGGGATTATATCGATCGTGCCATCGTATCCCATTCCCGGCAGTTGTTTATACTTCTGATCGTCCATACGGGCATACTTCAACGCAGCGCCGACTTCGGCCGAGTCTACTAATTGAAAGAGGTACGCAAATTCTGCTTTTCCGGTGGCATATTCCGAAGGTTTCCAGCCTATAGGCAGGGGCATCGATTCATAAGCCTGCATTTTCATCTGATTGATATACCAGTCTGTTTGCAGGTAACTGAGATTGCAGACCCGCACATCCCTGCGGAAACCTTCCACTTCCTGAGCATACCATAAGGGGAAAGTATCATTGTCGCCATGGGTGAATATGATGGCGTTTTCTGCGCAGGAAGACAGGTAGTTGAATCCAACATCACGGCACACATACCGGTTGGAACGGTCGTGGTCATCCCAGTTTTCCGCTCCCATCTGCAACGGGACAAACAGGCACAATGCGGTGGCCAATATAGCCGATCCGACCGGCGAAAGTTTCGCATACCGGTGAATACACTTGGCAATAGCCGGCACACCCAGACCCAGCCATATACAAAACGCATAAAAAGATCCCGCATAAGCGTAATCCCGTTCGCGAGGCTCGCCGGGTTTCTGATTCAGGTAGATTACAATAGCAATACCCATCATGAAAAACAGGAGGAACGTAATCCAAAAGCCCTGTTCGCCACGTTTGCCGGAAAAAAGCTGGAAAAGAATCCCTAATATGCCTAACAGCAAAGGCAACATGTAATATTTGTTGTGTCCTTTGTTTTCCGCAATATCGTAAGGGAGGTCATCCTGCGGGCCAACCAGCGCTTCATCAATAAACTTGATACCGGTTATCCAGTTGCCGTTCGACACATTTCCTTTTCCCTGAATATCGTTTTGACGTCCGGAAAAATTCCACATGAAATATCGCCAGTACATGAAATTAATCTGATAGCTAAAGAAAAAACGCATATTTTCGGCAAAAGTCGGCTTGTAATAGACTTTCTCTCCGTTGCAGGTATTCGCTTTAACCGGCTTTCCTTTGATGTTAGCCCATTCTTTGTAGCCTTGTACATGATCCTTACTGAACATGCGCGGGAAAAACATATTCAATTCTTCCTGATAAACAGGCTTGATCTTTCTGGTCGCCACCACATAACGGTCTTTCTCGGAAGCATCCGTCTTGATGACACGAGACCAGTTAGGCCCGTGGTCTTCGGTGACGGCATCGCACATGCCGTTTTTATTTTCCCGCTTATATTCCGAAACGTAGGTGTTTCCGTAAAACAAAGGCCGTTCGCCATATTGCTCACGGTTTAAGTAACCGCTCAAAGAAAAGATGTCTTCCGGTGAATTTTGATCCATGGGCGTATTGGCAACCGATCGGATCATCGTTAAAGCGTAGGATGAATAGCCTATCATGATTACCAGCAAACAGGTAAGCGTTGTATTCAATACCGTTGCGGGAAGATTTTTTTTCGCAAAAAAGAAAACCGCGAGCGCTACGATCAATAAAATACCCAGCCAATGGCTATCCTCTGCAAAGAAAGGAAGTCCCAATAAGACGACAGACAAAATGAACGATAATTTTATTCTCACCTGATTCTTCACCGACTGTACAGTTTCCCAAATACTCCAAATCAATACGCCGAAGACGAGCGCTACGTAAAATAAGACTCCGGAGTTGTAAGGAAATCCCAGCACATTGACAAACAGAAGTTCAACCCAACCGCACACTTTCACGACGCCCGACACCAGTCCGTAAAGCAACAGCGCTACCATCGCAAACGAGATGCCCAGGGCAATCAAAGAACCTTTCAGATTAGCATCCGGATATTTCTTGAAATAATACACCAGCACAATGGCAGGAATGCAAAGCAGATTCAGGAGGTGAACAGCGATAGAAAGTCCCATCAGGTAAGCAATCAGTACAATCCAGCGATCGGCATGAGGCTTATCGGCAACCGATTCCCATTTCAATATCAGCCAGAAAACGGCTGCAGTAAAGAGGGAAGAATAGGCGTACACCTCTCCTTCGACCGCCGAAAACCAAAAAGTATCGGAAAACGTGTATGCTAAAGAGCCAACCAGTCCGGCGCCCAGTACCATGATTGCCTGTGAAAGGCTGATAGATTCGGAATTGCCGGTTACGATAATTTTTTTCGCCAGATAAGTAATCGTCCAAAACAGAAACAGGATTGTTAATGCACTGAACAGCGCAGACATCGCATTGACCATCTTCGCCACATGAGAAGGGTCGGACGCCAACTGAGTAAAGAGATTGGCAGTTAGCATAAATATAGGACTTCCGGGAGGATGCCCTACTTCCAGTTTATACGCAGATGATATAAACTCACCACAATCCCAGAAACTGGCAGTCGGCTCAATCGTCATCAAATACACAACAGCGGCTATGGCAAACGTAAACCAGCCGAGTATGTTATTCATTAATTTGTAATTCTTCATGTGAAAAATGAGTTAGAAAAATAATTCGGTCGCAAAGATAGAAAAACATCATTACTTTTTCCTACATTTGATATGTTTAATTATAATAATAAACAGTTTTATGGAAGTTTTTTCCGATTTTTAGGAATTTACCGCATTGTTTTTTCGATTTTTTTACTTGTTCAAGCATTCGGAATGGAGACATCCCGGTAGCCGATGTGAAACGTTGGGTCGGATACGTGGCGTCAAGGTAGAGCGGAGAAGCAATCCGGACAATTTTACAAAGGAAAGAATTTATTGAGGAAAGTTACTATTTTCACAGACTAATTAAAAAAAAGTTTGTTTTTTCTTGTTTTGAGATTTAAAATATATTACATTTGTCGCGATTTTTCTATTGAAATTAAGGATAGGGAAATAGCGTTTTCCAATTCCCATTCCCTCTGAGAAGAGGGAGAATTGAGCGATAACCGAAAAATGCGCTCGCACAATGAATATAATTAATGAATGTAATTATGATGTAATTTAGCTTTATATTAATTTTTAACCTCAAAAAATGATGAAAATTTTGTTTGAAAAAAAGAAGAAAGAAAGAGCCGGTACATCCGGCAATTTTAGATGGTATTCTACGCGCTGTGGAATACTTTTGCTATGCTTGTTTGTTATGAGAGCAATCTCTGCTCAAATAACGTACGTTAGCCCGTTAAATATAGGAATTGGAGGCAATGAAGATGTTGCTTACACTGGTGTACCGGGAGTTCCTTATATTGGAAATTATGGAACCGGTACGATTACTCTTGATAGTGACGGTTTACATGTCAATGCTGTAGGCGGAAATATTATTATCAGTTTGCCGGTAAGTGGATTTAGTACTGCTTCAGGTGAGCCTACTGTTACTTACATCCCTCTCAGTTACGGCTCTCTTTCACCCTATACTCCCTCCGGAACTCATGCTGATGTAGGAATGAACCTTTATGGTTTTAATGACCCGGCAACAGCAACCGATTGGTACAGTATTTCAAATTCCACCGTAGGACCTAATTGGAAAACCGGTGGATCTATAGGCTCCACAACAGGGATAAACTGGGGGAATGCTCTTCAAACACATCTTCCCAATGTTCGTGTATTAAGCTTAACTGTTGGTCCAGGATACTCTGTAATAATACAGTCGATTTCTATAGATGGACAACAGTTTTCGTTTACCCCTCCACCTCTTTCAATTAGCGATGTGAGCAAGAACAGTTTATTTTCTGTGCCTGAAATAGGTCGGGAGTTTCAGTATTTCTCATTGAAAGTACAGGGTGTATCATCAGAATCGGTTATTATCGACATGAATTTTCCCGATAATAACAGAGATAGCATTTATGTTGAATATTACGAAAATCAAGGTGGTCTTGGTTGGACAAATCTTTTCTCTTCCCAAGGCGATCATTTAACAACAAATGGCTTTCCGGTTGTTGATGGCGCTGAACTTCGTTTGCGTATCAAATCGGCAGTTGTCGGCGCAGCAGACCAGCATGTCAATTTCAATGTAGCGCTACAAGACGCGACTACAAAAAACAATGATCTGACGCAAAGAATCTATGGTGGCTTTACCGCATTGGCTGCAACTAACAGCCTTTTAATTATTGACAGGAACGATTTGGCTTCCGTTCCGGAAATCGGTCAGGAATACCAGTATTTTACATTGAAATTAAAAGGAGAATATCCGGACGATATTGTTTTAGACCTTAGGGACACTGTCAATCTAAGTAGCATTATCGTTGAATATTACGAGAATCAATCCAATCTTGGCTGGACAGACCTTTTTGATGGTACACATTTAATATCAACAGGTTTTCCGGTTGTTAACGATTCCGAACTTCGTTTGCGTATTAAATCGGCAGTTACCGGCACGGCAAACGAGTCTGTTGGTTTCAGTATAGCGCTGAAAGATGTACTTGCAGGAACGGTTCTGAGTAACAGAATCTACGGCGGGTTTGATGCTCTGGCTCCAGTGGCTCCGGTTTACAATCTTACCATTGTGGACAGAAACGACTTGGCTTCTGTTGCCGAAATCGGTCAGGAATATCAGTATTTTACATTGAAAGTAAAAGGTACTTATCCAAACAATATTGTTTTAGACCATCACATTACCGGTCAAGATAGCATTATCATTGAATACTACGAAAATCAAGGTACTCCTGCTATCGGTTGGAAAAATCTTTTTGACGGTACACATTTAATATCAACAGGCTTCCCGGTTGTTGATGGTTCTGAACTTCGTTTGCGTATCAAATCGGTAGTTACAGGTGCAGCAAAAGATTCTGTCAGTTTCGATATAGCACTGAGAGAAGTGGGAGGAACCGATGATCTAAGTAACAGAATCTATGGCGGTTTTTATGTCTTGCCACCTGTATATCCCTTGAAAGTGAAAGCGTTTACGATCACTCAACCTCAAAACTGTAATGATAAAGGTGAGATAAATTTTACAATCGAAGGCGGCGCTGTCGAAGTTTCTACTGGTGAATATCGTTATGAACTGTTTGGCGTTACAAGCATTATTGGCGTTACGGACAAACAGCAAATAAAGATAGACACCCTTTCTGCCGGAGAATATACGTTGACGGTACAAGACACTACCAACTTGACAGTCGCTCCTATTATTCGCACATTTATTATTACTGCTGCCGGAGTAGAAGCGCTAAAAGTGACAAGTTTTGTGATCAACCAGCCAACCAAATGTACCGGACAGGATGCCGAGGGATCTATTTCAGTTGCCATAGGCGGTGGCGCAGCTACTGAATATCGCTATGAATTACTGGGCAATACAAGTGTTATTGGCGATACACAATCCAAGCAAATAGCAATAGGCGGACTTCTCGCCGGAGAATACACGTTGACAATACAGGATCCTACCTGTTTGGCAGTCGCCCCGATTACCCGCACATTCGTCATAACCGCTGCCGGAATAGAACCGTTGAAAGTAAAAGAGTTTACAATCACCCAGCCAACCGAATGTACCGGAACGTATGTGAAAGGATCTGTTTCGTTTTACATAACCGGTGGCGCAGCTACTGATTATCGCTACGAATTGTTTGGCGATACCATCATGATTGGTACCTTGATTAATCAAAGTCAGGGAAATATACCGAATCTTAATCCCGGAGAATATACGTTGACGATACAGGACATTACCTGTCCAGCCATCGCTCCCATTACCCGTACATTTGTCATAACTGCTGCCGGAATAGACGCGCTGAAAGTAAAAGACTTTACAATCACCCAACCAGCAACCTGTGATGACCGCGGTGATATTTCATTTGACATAGATGGTGGCGCAGCCGATAATTATCGCTACGAACTATTTGGCAATACCGTCGTGATTGGCGCAACAGATAATGACGGCAGTGGAAATATACAGAATCTCAATCCCGGAGAATACACATTGAGAATACAGGACACCACCTGTTTGGCCATCGCTCCCATTACTCGCACATTTGTCATAACTGCCGCCGGAATAGACGCGCTGAAAGTGACAAATTCTGTAATCACTCAACCAATCGGATGTACCGGAGCGAATGCTAAGGGGGCTATTTTCTTTGATATAGCCGGTGGCGCAGCGGCTGATTATCGCTATGAATTACTGGGCGATACAAGTGTCATTGGCGCTACAGACAAAAAACAAATAGATATAAACGGACTTCCCGCCGGAGAATACATGTTGACAGTGCAGGACACCACCTGTTTGGCCATCGCACCTATTACCCGCACATTTATCATAACCGCTGCCGGAATAGACGCGCTGAAATTTACATCCGTTACAATCACACAACCTGAGAACTGTGATGCGTTCGGCGAAATTGACTTTACCGCGGCCGGCGGATCAGCAGTTCAATATCGCTACGAATTATTTGGCGATACTGCTGTGATTGGTATCACAAATGCTGACGGTACGGAACGTATAACGAATCTTAATCCCGGTAACTATACACTGACGATACAGGATACCACTTGCCTGGCTGTCGCTCCGATTACGCGTGTCTTTACGATTCACAGATCTCCGTTATCTATAAACGTTGACGATTATATCAACCTGAATGGTAAAGAATATGAATACAAAAACGGCGATCAGGTTCCGACCATCAATTTGGCGTCGAATCCCTTACCCGAAGGCTTTGTCTTTCAATGGGAAGACACGAGCAAGTCTACGATTGGGATAGCGCCGCAAGGATCTGCCGAAATCCCCGGCTTCCGCGCTGTTTATAGCGACTTGCCCGGTGCCGTCAATACAGCTACCGTAACATATCGCATCGTAAGGTTGGATGGAACTAGTTGTTTGCAAGATAACTTGACCGGATCTTTCACGATCAAAGTTACGCCAAAAACGGTCACAGATCTTGATTTGGTTGCCAAAGCGGTTGTAAGTCAGGTTAAATGCAATCAAGAAGCATTTAATCCCATTACTTTCTCGGCTTATCGCACCAATGGAGGTTCGCTGGACAGTGTTTCTTATATCGTTGACTTTGTTGGCGGTATAGACGTTCTTGCCGGTAAACCGGAAGCATTTGCCCGCATTACAGCCGATAAGCAGGGCAAATGGGATATTGATTCGATTGCAGTCGATAACCGTTTGTCCGGCGAAGGTTTTTACCGCGTCACTCCTCGTTCGGAATACGGCGAAGGCAAACCGGTTATCTTCTCCCTGACCGTTATTCCCGCACCGCAAGTAGATACCATCCCGAACTATGTTCTATGTAATAATAGCCCGTTATCCGTCAGTTTCACCAGCCCGATCACGAATACGCTATTTGACTGGAGCGCCGATGCCAATGGACAATCCCTGGGTATTCCGGCGTGGGGTACGACAGCCATTGATTTGATCTCCCTGAACAACACTACAACGGGTGCCGTTACTGCTACGATTACCGTAACACCTCGCCTGGCAGCATGTTCGGGAGTAGCCAGCTCGGTAAAAACCTTCACGATTACTGTGCTTCCAACGCCTACTGTAAACGCACTTCCGAATACGATTGCGGAAAATGATTCGACGATAGCCGCCATTCCATTCAGCGGAACAGCCACTACCTACCGCTGGGTCAATGATAATCCGGGTATCAGTTCCGACGGCAAACTTACCGGAGGAACAGGAACGGCATTACCGCAGTTCATTGCCGAAAATGGCGGACAAGGCCCCGTTACCGCTAAAATTACCGTAACTCCCATCTACGGATTTGAAGTTTCTGCAGCAGACACTTTCTTCTGCGAAGGTACGCCCACGGAATTTTACATCTTAGTGGCTTCTAAACCGGCTATTAACGCTATCCCGGATTTGACTCTTTGTGAAGGCGCGCTCTCCAGCCCGATTATCCCCACCGGTTTACCCATCGGCAACGGATACTCTATCACATGGAGCGGCGGAGCATCTGTCGGACTGGCAGATAACAGCCTAATCGGATTGACCAGGAATATTCCTTCTTTTGTCGTGCTGTCAACAAATGCAAGTGCGAAAACTACCGCCAGCATTAACGTCGTTCCATGGATTCGACTGAACGGACAAAACTTCCCGGGTAATACCGTGACCTTTACCGTGACTGTCGTTCCTGCCGTTGTGTTAACTCCCGGATACGAAGCGATAGACGCAAATATTCAGGTATTGACTCCCTGTGCCGGAGAACCCGTGACAATCGATGTTCAAGCTACTGGCGTAGATTTGCAGTATCAATGGTACCGGAATTATATAGCCATAGCAGGCGCCACCAACGCACAGTATGAAATTCCCGCCATCGAGCTTGCCGATGCAGGTATCTACTATGCAGTAGTAACCGGCGCGTGCAACAGCCTGCAGGCTCGTACATACTACATTTCCGTCAAAGTAAACGTAGTAAGTCAGTTGTGGAGCGACGTACTGCTGCTGAATTGCAATCCGAAAGAAAACGGCGGATTCACTTTCTCCAACAAACAATGGTATGTCATTGAAAACGGAGTAACTCGGAAACTCATCGGAGAAAACCGTTCGTACCTCTATATAGAAAACGGACTTGACGTGAACGCGCTTTATTATGTAGAAGCCGAAACTCAAACCGGTAAGGTTTATGTATCCTGTCCGTTTGCACCGCAAGCGCTTAGCGCCGCTGCAAATGTATCTGTCTATCCGAACCCGATTTACAAAGGAGAAGCCGTTAACATCACTGTTCCGGCCGCTCAACTTCCGAATGGTGTTCGTGTACAGATATTGAACTCGGCAGGTCACATTCTTAACACGGTACCGGTAACTGCCGCCGAAAGCAAGGTGATAATTTCCAATTATCCCGGTATCTATACCCTGGTGATATGGGCAGGAGATGTGAAACTTAGAGCATTCCCGATCATCGTAAAATAAATTAATCAGCGAAAAGTTCCGGGACTTGTGCCCGGAAGCCTTTTCGCACGGTTCATTACATGACAAAATTAACAATACAAAAAATGAAAAAAATAGTAATAACAATCCTGATAGGTTTATGTTCTGCACCTTTGTTTGCACAGCTTACGGAACAGGACACATGGCAAGAGAACAGAGACCAGTTTTCCGTTTGGGCAGGAGGCGGACTTTCTACAATACGATACAGTCCTGCTGTGGGCAATTATACCGCGGGCGCCGGCTTCATTGCCGGTCTGGGTTACGACCGTTTTTTGAACGATAAGTTAAGTGTGGGGATAGGCGCCGAATTTTCCCGGCTGCAATCCAAATCGAGAATCCCTTTCTTCTCGGAAAACTATCCGGTGGTAGATCCTACTTTATATACCGGAGGTGGACTTTTTAACATATACATAGACGGGCAGGATTACAGGCAAAAACAGTCGGCATATTATATCAATATTCCCATTATTGCCAGATATCATTTGGATGTATGGAAGCATCACAAAGCGTATGTGGGTATCGGCCCTAAAATAGGTTTCCCAGTGAAATCTACCTATACAACTCAAGCAGCGCTGACTACGATCGGCGAATTGTTGTACGCCGACGGAACTCCACAACCGGGCGACCGTTTTGAAAAAGTACCTCCTCATGGTTTTACTACCTATTATCCGGGGGAAACTACCGATCTCAAACTCCGATTCAATATCATTACTTCTATCGAAGCCGGAATGAAATGGCATATCAATCGGTCGTGGGGCTTGTATACCGGACTTTTCTTCGATTACGGGCTGAATGACATCCGCAAAGATTTCGACAGTAAAGATCCCATAGAAAAGATTCCGAATATTTATGCCTACAATTCCGGTAATCTAACGCAAATCACGCCGACCTATTCGGATAATAGCCTGCTCTTTTCCAAAACGGAAAATATTGGAGAACGCAGAAACGAAGTTTTCGCTAAACGTGTAAATACGGTAGCTTTCGGCGTAAAAGTAGCAGTAACATTTGGCATCCATCCTTTCTCCAAAAAACCGAAAGCCGCAAAACCGCTTCCAACTCCGAAAGATCCGTGGGATGAACCGGTAACAGGAAACCAGATGAAGCATATTCTGGCCGAAAACACCGGCGCACTGGTCGGCGCTCAACGCGAAGAATTTGAAGCATTAAAAAAATTCCTGACGCCAAAAGATTCTCCCGACTTGCTGATTCCCATCACCGGATTTGATATCGACAAGAGTGATATTCTTGCGCTCATGCATGCAGACTTGAATAGAAAGGTCGAAAGCCTGAAGAAAAATCCGAACATCCGTATAAAACTCACAGGTCATACGGACGATACAGGCAATGAAGCGCACAACCATCAGTTGGCTTTAGACCGGGCAGAATCGGTAAAAGCCTATTTGATCGTGCATGGGATTCAAGCCGATCGCATGTCGATCGAATCCAAGGGCGCCTCTTCACCGATAGTACCCAACACGAACGAAGTAAATCGCAGGTACAACCGGCGTGTAGAAGTGGAAGAAGTGAAGTAAAAACGTAAAAACTTCACAATAAAAAAGCTGTCCGAAAAGCTATCTCTGCATGAAATATGGCAGGATGGCGTTTCGGACAGTTTTTTGTACAGTCTGTGTATAATTTTAATTACCTGTGTATAATTCATGAAAATTTCATGTACTTTTGCAACGAGAAAATACTTTAGTCATGAAGATGAAATTTTTATTCTTGAAATGTCCTTTTTATTTCAGTGGTAAAACAATGAAATATTTACTGGTAGCCATAATTTTATCATCAGTCTGCATCCTGATAAATTCATGCACCAGTCATGAAACAGATGATATTTTGACAACAGGAAAATGGTTCTTGGAATGTGATTCTGCATCGTCATACGAAGCAACTATCTTGTTTACCGCTCAAAATACCTATATTTACGAGTCCGTTTTCAAGCTTGCAGTTGAGAGAGCACAAGAGGCTGTTTCGGATTTTAATGTAACGTTTTCATTAATAATAACCGGAGAATATGTTCATGAACAAAACCGTATCGTATTCCTGACTTCTCATATAGATTTTTTCCAAAATGGAGTTCCCGTAAATAGTAACGATACAAGTTCGGTTTATAATGCGTTTTATAATGTAAAGAACGGAAAACCGACAAGCTCTTTTTTCGGATATAAACATCCTGACCGGGATATTAAATACGAAGATTCGGATACCATTAAATCCGACGATTCAAGAAATTTAATACGAGTTTGGAACATAATAGAACTCACAAATAATTCATTGATTATAAATTCTTCGGATATTATAGAAAAGTGGAAAAATGCACCTTTATAGAATATTCTCCTGCCAGAAAAAGATCCGGTTTATTTTTAACCTGCAAATTAGTGTAAAGCTAATTCCATTTTGATGTCATTGTGAGCGAAGCGAAAAAATATTAATGGAACGCAGATGAAGCCCATATCTGCGTTCCATTTCATTCTACTCCCTGTTTATTTAAGGAAGAATGAATAACCGACAGAGATGCCAAAATTACGGTTCTTTAAAGACGCATCGCCGGAACCGTTATAAAGCTTGCCTAAGCCAAGGTCATACTCAAGCCGCAGGGAAAATAGCTTGTACTCTACGCCAGCGCCAAGCGTTAAACCATAATCGAAACCATTCATTTTGTCATCGCTCGAACCGAATTTGATGCTCTCGCTTTCGCTCTCACTCTGTCCACCGCCACTTACTTTTACATTGTTTTTTCCCGAAAGGGCAAAAGCCAAATAGGGACCGGCAAGACCGAAAACCGAAATATCGTCGTTAATTTTGTAGCGACCTACTGCATTGACAGGGATTTGCAGGTAGTTAAGCGTCGTTTTGGATTCGTACTCATACGTTTGACCGCCATACGTTTCCGAATCGGACTCTTTTACTCCTTTTTGAGAGAAAACCAATCCTGCCTGCAACGAGAAATAATCGCTGAGCGAATAGTCGCCGGTAACTCCCACTTTCAAACCAATTTTTGAATCGCCGGACCCGCTTTTATCTCCGTCCGATACCGATTGATTTGCAAGATTCAAACCAACAACCCCGTCCAACTTAATTTGCGCCGAAACGCTTACTGCCATTGCTACAAGAGCAATTGTAAAAAAACATTTTTTCATTTTCTTGATAAATTAATAATTAATTCAAGTTGCTATTTATATTTTTAACATTTTAAATACTAAATAAAAGGTCAATCCGTTATAGATGTGTATCTCACGCACAATTAAACAGATTGACCATGGTTACAAAAACCGTTGCCATATACGTATTTTTTGACGATATTCTCAAGAGTATGGGCTATAAAGAGCCCATAAATCGTAAAACAACTGACGCCGAGATAGCT
>JAISFI010000336.1 GCA_031263685.1 Dysgonamonadaceae bacterium
ATAGAAGAACCTCCGACACACACTTACATATCCAAAGGCCGGCTTTACTGATGGGACTTAGTACAACCCGGGCTACATGTTGGACCTTCGGTCACACGTAGCCCTATTTGGTTATCCATTCTGGACGCCTTCCGGCGTCGACCTGCAATGCACAAATATATCTTGCGTAACATCAGTTAATCATTTTAATCACAGTTCAGACAAAAAATTACGAATTTCAGTTTTTAATTTTTAATTAACATCTTCCATCTTTCCCTTGCCATAAGATTCAATGTATCCCTTCTTGTATTTTCATTTTATTTAGAAAAAATAATATGTCTATTTGCTTGCAAAAATTCATATATACACCAATACGTCAATAATAATTTTTATTTACTATCAAATTGTTGTATCTTTATTGAGATTACTGTATTAACATGAATTTTCAAAGAATTTTGTTGTTTTTTCTTCTTTGTAAAATCAAATCTTGTTTGTATATTTGCTTGAGTTTTGGAGTAAAATTAGAGTATTTATTTTTTTATTAATTATTTTTTTATCTAAATGAAAGTACAAGAAGTATTGTTAGAATTAAAAAGACGATTTCCGAATGAACCGGAATATCATCAAGCAGTAGAAGAGGTATTGGAGTCTATCGAAGAAGTGTATAACCAACATCCTGAGTTCGAAAAATCAAATCTTGTGGAGCGGTTGTGTATTCCTGACAGAATTTTCTCTTTTCGGGTGACTTGGGTGGATGATAAAGGTAACGTTAAGACAAACATAGCTTACCGTATCCAACATTGCAATGCGATTGGTCCGTACAAAGGTGGAACACGCTTTCACAGTTCTGTAAATCAGTCGATCCTTAAATTCCTTGCTTTTGAGCAGACGTTTAAGAACGCTTTAACGACGCTTCCCATGGGTGGCGGTAAAGGCGGATCGGATTTTTCACCCAGAGGAAAATCGAATGCGGAAATCATGCGTTTCTGTCAGGCATATATGCTGGAATTGTGGAAACATATCGGTCCGGATACCGACGTTCCTGCCGGCGATATTGGCGTTGGCGGTCGTGAAGTGGCTTATATGTACGGCATGTACAAAAAACTGGCGCACGAACACACGGGAACGTTTACCGGTAAAGGTCTCGAATTTGGAGGCTCATTGATTCGCCCTGAAGCTACGGGTTACGGCAATATTTATTTCCTGCTGGAAATGTTGAAAACAAGAAACATCGACATCAAAGGTAAAGTATGTGCAGTTTCCGGATCCGGCAATGTAGCGCAATATACGGTAGAAAAACTGATCGAATTGGGAGCAAAAGTGGTTACACTTTCCGATTCAAACGGTTATATTTACGATCCGGACGGTATTGACAGCGAAAAACTGGAGTACATCAAAGAATTGAAAGAAATTTACCGTGGACGTATCAAAGAATATGCCGATCAATACAATTGCAAGTATGTGGCCGGCGCACGTCCATGGAATGAAAAATGCGACATTGCCCTTCCTTCAGCTACCCAGAACGAGATCGACGAAGATGATGCTAAAGCATTGATCGCCAATGGTTGTTTTGCTGTATCCGAAGGTGCAAACATGCCTTCTACTCCGGGTGCGATTGCCGTATTTCAACAGGCAAAAATCCTGTATGCTCCGGGTAAAGCAGCCAATGCCGGCGGTGTGGCAACTTCCGGTCTGGAAATGGTGCAAAATTCGATCCGCCTGTCTTGGACGCGTGAGGAAGTCGACGCTAAACTGAAAGGTATTATGCAAGACATTCACACACAATGCGTAAAGTATGGAACAGAAACCGATGGCTATATCAATTACGTGAAAGGCGCTAACATTGCCGGTTTCATGAAAGTTGCCAAAGCAATCATGGCGCAGGGAATACTCTGATTGTTCCGCAGATTGAAATAACGCATATTTTAATTCGCAAACTGCTTATCTCCAATATGCAATTGACTTAAATACATTTTGTTTATTGTGGATAAGCAGTATTTATTATTTTTTAACCCATTATTCTTTATTTTTTATGTCCGACAGTTTGGTTATCATACCTACATACAATGAAAAGGAAAACATAGAAAATATTATACGTACCATCTTTGCATTAGATCGTCCGTTTGATATACTGGTTATTGATGATGGATCTCCAGATGGAACGGCCTCAATTGTAAAGGAATTGCAGCAATCGTTTCTCAACCGTCTTTTTTTATTGGAAAGAACCGGAAAGTTAGGCTTGGGAACAGCCTATATTACCGGTTTTAAATGGAGTCTGGAACGAGCGTATCAGTATGTTTTTGAAATGGACGCCGATTTCTCTCATAATCCAAACGACTTATCGCGCCTGTATGACGCCTGTGCGTCAGGAACAGCCGATATGGCTGTTGGCTCCCGGTATGTAAGCGGAGTAAATGTAGTCAACTGGCCAATGGGCAGGGTATTGATGTCATATTACGCCTCTAAATATGTTTGCATGATCAGCAGATTGAAGATTGCGGATACGACAGCCGGATTTGTCTGTTACAGGAGAACTGTCCTGGAAACCATAAATTTGGATAATATCCGTTTCAAAGGATACGCTTTTCAGATAGAGATGAAGTTTACAGCCTCTAAATGTGGGTTTACTATCCAGGAAGTCCCCATTGTTTTCGTTAACAGGGAATTGGGGGAATCCAAGATGAACTCTTCTATTTTCGGCGAAGGACTGTTCGGCGTGATACAGTTAAAAATTGGTAGTTGGTTTAAAAAATATCCACAAAAACGCTCAACCCTTTAACCGTATGATTCTAATAAAAAACGCCGTTATCGTCAACGAAGCCCGAAAATACAAAGGCGCCGTTTTAATCAACGGAGACAGGATTGCGGCAGTATATGAACAGGAAATACCGGAGGATGTCCTGGTAAAATCCGTATCGGTAGATGCGTCAGGCTGCTATCTTATCCCCGGCGTGATTGACGATCAAGTACATTTTCGGGAGCCGGGATTGACGCATAAAGCGGATATTCACAGCGAAAGTCGGGCTGCTTTGGCCGGAGGTCTTACTACTTTCATGGATATGCCGAACACACAGCCGCAGACGACTACCATAGATGCCTTGAACTGGAAATTTGACCGAGCAGCAGCAACATCTCTCATCAACTATTCTTTTTTTATCGGTGCAACGAACAGCAATATCACCGAACTTAAACGGGTAGAAGCCCAACGAGCAGCAGCGCTCAAAGTATTTATGGGATCATCTACCGGAAATATGCTGGTCGACCGGAAAAGTACACTGGAACGGATTTTTGGAGAAATCGACCTCCTGATTGCGGTTCATTGTGAAAATGAAGCTCTGATAAAATCCAATACAGCCTATTATACAGAACAATACGGACAAGAGTTGGACATCTCATTTCATTCCAGGATAAGGAATGTCGAAGCCTGTTACACCTCATCTTCCGAAGCAGTCGCATTGGCGACACGCTATGGGAGCCGGTTGCATATTTTTCATTTATCTACGGCCAAAGAGTTGTCGTTGTTTGAGAATAAGCCATTGTTGGAAAAGAAGATAACGGGAGAAGTTTGCGTACATCACCTTTGGTTTTGCGACGAAGATTATGCTCGTTTGGGAAACCGGATCAAATGGAATCCTTCAATCAAAAGCCGGGAAGATATGCTGGCGTTAAGAGCCAGTTTGAACAGTGATTTATTGGACGTTGTCGCCACCGATCATGCACCTCACTTATTGGCCGAAAAAACGGGCAGCCTATTCAAAGCAGCTTCCGGCGGGCCTATGGTGCAACATTCCTTAGTTGCCATGCTGGAATTAAGTCGCGCAGGCGTATTTAAAATCGAAAAAGTCGTCGAAAAGATGTGTCATGCTCCGGCAGATTTGTTCCGAATCAAAGACCGGGGATACATCAGAGCAGGTTATTTTGCCGACTTGGTACTGGTCAAACCGGATACTCCATGGGAAGTGAATACCGGAAATATTTTGTACAAATGCGCCTGGTCACCTATGGAGGGGCAGACATTCTCTCATCAAGTTGTCCAAACATACATCAACGGAAAGTTGGCTTATGACAGAGGTGTGGTGGACGAATCCGTGCGAGGGATGGAAATACAGTTTAGAGAGAATTGAAAACCTGAGTTCGGTATATGTGCGTTGAAACAGAGCGGCGAAGCCCCGAAATATTTTTATGTACGTCGCACGAATCAAATCGAATCCAGTCACCGGATAAAATATTTCGGGGCTTCGCCGCTCTGCTTCTACGTTACACAGATACCCGACGTTAAAACGTTCGGGCTACCAAGATGGCATCCGTTCCGGATAGGCTAACGCCGAATGATATTTCCGGTTTTTCACGCTCTCATCTCACATAATTCTTCGCCATCAAGCCGTTTTTTCCAATATTCTTGCATAAATAAACAATATTCTTGTATTCTATTTCTCTGAGAAAGGATATCTTTGCCGCCGGTAATTGCAAGTGTGCAAAAAACCCGGTTTTCTGAGGCACTGAAAATTCAATCATGCAAAAAACCCGGTTTTCAGGGCCACTGAAAATTCAGGCATACAAAAAACCCGGTTTTTAGGGCCACCGAAATTTCAGGCATACAAAAAACCCGGTTTTTAGGGCCACCGAAATTTCAGGCATACAAAAAACCCGGTTTTTAGGGCCAC
>JAISFI010000338.1 GCA_031263685.1 Dysgonamonadaceae bacterium
GGCAGAGAAGGCTCGGACTACAGCGCGGCAATAATCGCTTCCCTGACCGGAGCCGGCAGCCTGACTATCTGGAAAGACGTCCCGGGAGTCCTGAGCGCCGACCCGAAACTGTTTCCCGATGCAAAACTTTTACCCGAACTTTCGTACAAGGATGCGGCGGAACTGTCGTACTACGGGGCGCAGGTGATGCATCAAAAAACAATTAAACCACTGACGAACAAAAATATTCCCCTGTTCGTAAAATCGTTTGTCGATGCAGGTCTGCCCGGCACCAGTATTTCGTCGAAGAAAAGACTTCGAAACATTCCCGTGATTGCAACGAAAAAGAACCAGATACTGATCTCCATTTTGCCGAAGGATTTTTCCTTTGCCCTGGAAGACGCCCTGATCGAAAACCTTCTGATATTGCAGCGTTACAGGCTGAAAATCCATTTGATACAAAGTACTCCGCTCTGTATTTCGCTCTGTGTGGACGATGGGCGCAATACCCGTCTGGCAATCGACGAGTTGCGAATAAACGGACTGGTTCAGTATAACGATAATTTGGAACTGATTACCATAAGAAACTATACCGACAAACTAATCGAAAAGTATTCGGAAAACAGGGAAAAACTGATACTGCAACACGACAGATCGACCGTCAGAATTTTGCTTTCATATAACAGTCCGCTAACGTACTAATAATAAATTCAATCATCAAATCCCGTTCGAAAGAGAACAAAGACGAGTCATGGAATTGACGATTTCAGTCAACAGCCACATTGTTGCCTGTGGAACTGCAAGCTTGCGGTCGGCAATAAGAATGTTCCGCTCAACGATAGCAGTATTGCAGTTCGGGAACGCAAGGTCAAGTTCCGTAAACGGAATGTCGAACTTGGCGACAGGAGTTCCAGGGGTTCCATGAAGATATACGAAATAAAATATTTTTGCGTCTATATTTGTTTTTGTTATAATTTTGTGGAAAATTTGAAATGAAAAAGATTGCAACATATTTGGCATTATTTATTGTTTCCTTCGGAAATATAGTCGCTCAAAATCTGGAAGGCATTGTACTGGATGCGGAAACTCATGGGCCGGTACATAATGCCTTAGTATATTTAGACGGGACGTCATTTATCGCTGCTACAGATACCGAAGGTAAATTCAAGCTTTCTACCGGAAATAGAATTAATACCCGCCTGGTGATAAGTCATGTATCTTATGAAAGAATAATCATATCCGAGCCTTTCGACGAATTACCCGAAATCATTTACTTGGAAAAGCAAGTTATACAGTTGGATGAAATAACTGTTTCGGCTGTTTCAAAAAGCAGGTACACGCGCAATCAGATGCTGAAAGCTTTCCGTCAGCAGTTTTTAGGAAATACTAAAGCAGGGAAAGCATGTAAAATATTAAACGAAGACAATATCCGGTTACGGTATGACGCCAAAAACAATGCACTTGTTGCATCATCGCTTACTCCCGTTGAAATTGAGAATAAATATCTGGGATATAAAATCCTGTGGGAAATCATGGAATTTGAAGTCCGGTATAAAAGGCAAACGCTTTCGGAAAAGTTAATATCTTCTGTTTCGATAACGGGCACAGCCTCATTCGAAGATATTATTCCCGAAAACAGGAGAATACTGAATCGCCGAAAAGATACTTATACAGGCTCTTCACGGAATTTTTTCAGTCTGGTATCCAAAAACAGGCTGGACGAATCGACACTTTCACTATTTACGGAAATGGGCAAATATCCTGCATCCGAAATGTTTACGGTAATCAACATTCCGAATGATAAAACAGTTAAACAAATAAAACTGAAACCGGATAAACGGGACAGTACAGGAATAACAACTGTATATGTTCAACAAAAATCTCCCGGCGGCAATAAATATTCACGCATAGTTTTTTCAACGGACAAATTTCATGTTGATTTATATGGAAATACAAATCTGGAAAAAGACGCGTCCTTTTTGGGCGACATGTCGGAACGGAGAATAGGCGATGTGCTTCCGCTTGATTATAAAGCCGAAGCCGAGTCTTTTTATGAACCGGAACCCGGTCCGGAAGAAAAGATTGCCATTCAGTTGCAAACTTTTCCGCAGGAAAAAATACACATTCATACTGATAAATCCGTATATATTTCGGGCGACAGTATATGGTACAGAGCTTTTGTAGTCGATGCGCACCGGCATAGACCGGCGTATGCGAGCCGCTATGTGTATGTAGAGCTTGTCGCACCTGCGGGCGAACTAATCAGTCGGGATAAAATCCGTCCGAACGATGACAGTCTTTTTCATAATAACATCATTCTGGCGAACGATATGGCTGAAGGTACGTATCTTATACGTGCCTATACCAATTTTATGCGCAACCGTCCCGATTATTTTTTCGAAAAGAAAGTATTTGTTGCAAATCCTGCGGTTTCGAAAATCAATGCCGTTCCTGAATTTTCAGTAGATGAAAAACACGGCGCAGTCAAACTGAATATCTATAATGACGAAGGAGAAAACGCGAAAGTCAAATATCTGAAAATGCGTGCAGATACGGGAGAATGGAAATTGCTTAATCCGGGGAGAGATTTTTCATTCGATATAGCCTCCGAAAAACAACAGTTTATAGCAGCGGAATTTGAAATCGAAGGCAAAAAACATAACAGATACATTCCAGTACCTAAATCCGATAACGATTTTGACGTTTCGTTTTTCCCCGAAGGAGGGTATCTTATTCCCGGCGAAATCTGTAAAATGGGTTTCAAAGCTCTTAAAACAAACGGATTGTCGGAAAATATAACAGGTGTAATAATCAACAGCAAAGGAGATACAATCGGCAATATCCAACCGGAACATGCCGGAATGGGATTATTTTCATTTCTTCCGGTACAGGGAGAAAAATATTATGCAATATGCCGTAACAGTCAGGGAAAAGAAAGACGTTTTCAATTGCCGGATTCGAATCCCGAAGCCTGTGCATTGAAGGTGTTTCGCAATAAGGACAATTTGTACGTAACTGTTCTGAAAGGAAATGAATTTCAGGACAGGGCATTGAATCTTGTCGTTCACACACGGGGAACACTTATATATTTCGACAGATTGCCTGAACAGAATGTTGTTATAATAGAAAAAGATATGATTCCAGTCGGAGTGATACAGGTATTACTGCTTGACGAAGATATGAATCCGCTAAGCGAGCGAATTGTTTTTTATCCCGGAGAAAAAGATTTGGCGCAAACGGATTTTTCAACAGATAAACCCGAATACACAACACGAGACCACGTTAAGGCGCAAATCAGGATTAGCGATGAGCAGGGAAACCTCCTGGACGGAAGTTTGTCCGTTTCCATCACCGACGATGGAGATATTAAACCCGACAGTTCGTTTTCCATTGTCTCGAACTTATTACTCTGTTCGGATATAAGAGGATATGTCGAGTCGCCTGAATATTATATCCAGAATCCCAATAATGCGGATATTCTGATGCTTACGCAGGCATGGAAACGTTATGATATTCCCGCTGTTTTGAAAGGCAGTCTTGAAAAACCGGTACATTTTCCTGAAACAGGTCAGGAAGTTTCGGGACGGGTAAAAAGAATAATCGGTAAAAAGGCAAACATTGATAATACCGTTACTCTTGTCGCAGGCTCGGGATATGTAAGCACAACCACTACAGACAGAAGCGGACGGTTTGCATTTAAGGGTTTTGAATTTCCCGACAGCAGCATATATGCAATACAGGCTTTTAGTAAACAGGGAAAAAGCTATGTAGAACTTATTGTGGATGAAGAAACATTTCCGAAAACAGACGCTTTTCCCGTGCCGGAACATGAAACCGGTTTGTCGCAAAATTATATTGCAAAAGCGAATATAAAACATGCGGAAAAATACAGTGAAAATGCAATATTGCTGGATTCGGTACTGATAACAGCAGTACGACCCAGACCCAAATCAAAATATTCTTCCATATTGAGTACATATATTTTTCCTGATGAGTATAAACATATTCCGGGATTTGACTTTACGCGGGCGATCAGACTGTTTCCGAGACTAAATGTCTTTGCCGGAAAGGTATCTACAGCAGTCGGGAGGGGAACTACAAAAAAAGATGATCAGTCGCCGGTATTTATTGTAGATGACTGGGTGTTATACGAAGCCGAATTGCGCGACATTGCCAATATGGACATAGAAGATATTGAAAGCATTGAGTTTCTTGATCCGAACACTGACAGACATACTTTAATGACGCTTCCTTTTGAAGCTCCCGGAGGTTTGATCGTAATCACTACAAAGTCAAAAACATTCGGAAAAGGCAGGAAAATAAAATTCAATATCAAGACTGTAATGCCGAAAGGTTATCGAAAAGCCGCCGAATTTTATTCTCCAAAATATAAGACAAAAGAAGATTTCAAGAAAAAAATTGACCGGCGTACAACTGTTTTCTGGAAACCAAACGTCATTTTCGAAAACGGCGAAGCACAATTTGACTTCTATACTGCCGACAGCAAAACAACTTACTCCGTTGTTATCGAAGGAATAACAACAGAAGGACAGATTGTCAGGCAAACAGGACAAATCGCAGTAAGAGGCGATTATGATTTAGCTCAAATACCAAAAACGCAGTCGCCAAAAATCAATCTTTTGGAGAAAAGAATGCAGGAGCAATTGAACGCTTTTCCACAGGAAAAAATTCATCTCCATACGGATAAATCTTCATACGTCTCGGGAGAAAAAATATGGTACAGGGCTTTCGTCATTGATGCATCCCGTCATACTCCTTCGTATGCAAGCAGATATGTGTATGTGGAACTTATCAGTCCTACGGGTGAAGTGGCTGTCAGAAACCGAATACGTCCGGATGAGGACAGTATCTTTCACAACAGCATTTTATTGAGAGAAGATTTGGCGGACGGGACATATCTTATCCGGGCTTATACTAATTTTATGCGCAACCGTCCCGGATATATGTTTGAAAAGAAAATATTTATAGCAGATCCTCATGCTTCCGAAGTTAATGCTATCCCGAAATTTACATCCCGAAAAAACAGGAATGTGATAAATCTGAAATTCACCGGTAATGACGGTATAGACTTGAACGTGAAAAATCTTGTTATTCATACCGACAGCATAAACTGGGAAGTCGCGTCGGCGGAAAAAAACTTTTCATTTACACCTCCGAAAGAGAACATGGAACTGATGTATATACAGTTCGAAGTCAATGGTCGAAAGTACAAGAGATATATTCCCATGCCTTCGCCGGCAGATGATTTTGAGGTCTCATTTTTCCCCGAAGGAGGATATCTTATTCCGGACAGGGTTTGCAAAATCGGATTCAAGGCGCTTAAAACAAACGGATTGTCTGAAGATATTTCCGGGGAAATTATTGCCGAAAACGGAGATGTAATTATATCTGTAAAATCGGGACATGCAGGAATGGGCATATTTTCGTTCCGTCCCGAAAAGGGTAAAAAATATTCCGCAATATGCCGGAACAGGGAAGGATACGAAAAACGTTTCCAGTTGCCCGATGCAAATCCGGAAGCTTGTGTTTTGAAAGTATTCGGCGATAAGGACAAAGTATATGCTACTGTTCTTAAAGGGAATGAATTTGAAGAGAGAGCATTGAATGTTGTTGTTCATACCGGAGGCGCGCTTATATATGCGGGAACATTGCCGGAACAGGATACTGCAGTGATTGACAAAGGAAAAATTTCTTCCGGAGTAAGTCAAATTTTATTGCTGGATAACGAAATGAATCCCTTAAGTGAACGCATGATTTTTAATTTTGATGATAAAGAATTGCCTGCAACAGCTTTCTCAACGGATAAATCCGAATATACGACAAAAGAACGGGTTTCTACACGTGTAAAAATTGCGGATGCAAAAGGCAAAGCTCTCGAAGGCTCTTTTTCCGTATCGCTTACTGATGATGAATATGTTAAACCCGACAGTCTGTTTTCTATAGTATCCGGCTTATTGCTCTGCTCGGATATAAGGGGATATGTCGAATCGCCGGAATATTATATCCAAAATCCTGATAATGCGGATATATTGATGCTTACGCAGGCATGGAAACGGTATAATATACCTGCCGTTTTGAAAGACAGTATCGAAAAGCCTGTTTACCTCATCGAAACATCTCAAAAAATTTCGGGAAGAGTTGAAAGAATGATCGGTAAAAAAGCTAATAAGGGTAATGCCGTATCTCTCACCGTTCCTGATTATGGATATATAAATACATGTAAGACAGACGAAAACGGCAGATTTGTTTTCAGTAAATTCGAATTTCCCGACAGTACCATGTATCTCGTTCAGGCGCTTGGCAAGTCGGGAGGGAATTATGTGGAACTCGTAATCGACGATGAAATATTTCCGGATGTACCGAAATTTACAATACCGGAACTGGAGAAAGACAGTTTACTGGATAAATATATCACCGAACTGAATGTGAACGATATTGAAATAGATAGTACAGAGGGAATATTACTTGATCCCGTAGTAATAAAAGGCAGGTATCTGGATAAAAATATCATTTACCCTGAAGATTTTGAGCATATTAATAACTTCGACGTTACTAATGCGCTCAAATTCTTTCCAAAGCTGCATGTTTGGGGAAATAAACTTTCGGTGGGTAATTGGACATCGAAAGTCGGAATTATTGTAGATGGATGGGCTTTGGATTCCAGAGCGGACTTGCGTGATATTAAAGATATTGACATGAACAGTATTGAGAGTATTGAATTTATAGAACCGCCGGATTTGAAATATACAGCACGTCCAACGGAGGGAATTCTTATAATTAACACAAAATCCAAGACATGGGGAAAGGGACGAAGAATTAAATTTAATATAAGAGCATGGTTTCCGAAAGGCTACCGTGAAGCGGATGAATTTTATTCTCCAAAGTACGAAACGGGTGAAGAATTGCAAAATGCCGATAGCCGCCGTACAACTGTTTTCTGGAAACCAAATGTTTTCTTCGAAAACGGCGAAGCGGAATTTGAATTCTATACAGCCGATTACGAAACAATATATTCTGTTGTTATCGAAGGCGTAACAAATGACGGGAAAATTGTAAGGAAAACAGATAAAATTTATTTGAAAAAGTAAACAATGCACAGTTCAATAGCATAAAATCAAAATAATTGGCGAAATATTATTTTGAGGTGCTATTGCGGAAAAAATTATTGAAAACTGCACATGGAGTAAATATTGCTCTTTTATATTAACAAACGTAAAATCTTATTAAATTTGCAAACATAAAAATATTAAAAATGTTAAAAAATAGATTGATGATTAAATAGTTAACTCAATTACTTTCGCCTGAAGGCGAAAGGTTGGTTGTCGCCTGAAGGCGACTAAAGGCTTACGCATCCAATTGTGCATTATTGTGTATAGTCAAAACATGCGGATATGTGATTATCG
>JAISFI010000401.1 GCA_031263685.1 Dysgonamonadaceae bacterium
TTATGCCGCGTGCCGGGGAAACGTTTCCGCAATTCCTCGTAAACGGCCTTGGCGCCGGGGATGTCCTGACGGGCGGCCATCTTCACGGAGTTGTAGAAGACGAGCGACGCTTGATAGGCTTCGCTGCCGGCGGTCATGGCGGTGTCGTCGGTCGCCTCGTGGAGTTGCAGCGTGGCGTTGTTGAGCGTCAGGAGATTGTGCGTGTCGGCAAAATCCGTGTTGAAAGCGGTCATGTCGAGATACGGCGGGCAGAGCTTGGGATTCTGCGTGGCAAATTCGTGGGCTTTTTCCACGAAGCTGAACGTTTTCTCGCCCATCTTGGGCAGCGACTGACGCTGGGCGGGCGTGAGAGGGGTCACGTAGGGCAACAGCAGCGAGTTTGCCTGGTTGACCAGGTTTTGTATCTGTGCCAGTATGTCGGCAGGGATAGAGAGGGAATGTTTGTCTTCCATTTTTTTTGTTTTTGTTAGTTATATAATATTAATATCGACAGCAAAGATACGTTTTTTTTCATTATCCGGACATTTTAGCGGCAAAGCAGTTCATTTTTGAATATTATTTTTTCTTGGTCATTATCGACTCTTATTTTTAATTTCTCCTTCAGTCTTGCTTGTGCGGTTGTTTGCAACTCCCAATATCGCCTTTCTCTTTGAAAACATAAAAAGATATACAAGAAATACCTGAGCATACATCAACCATTAAGATAAAGATATTACTGTCTTTTATGCAAAATCTTTCTGACCGAACATAGGCGAAAGTTCCAAAACTTTTACCCCAGTCTATTATTTGATTTTTACTTATATTTGTTCGTTGAAATTATAATATCGCGTATACGCTTAATTTGTATCGCTTTTGATAATTTTAAATCTTCCGCCGGAAGTTTTACATATATAGCTCCCTGCGGGAAGATGCTCCACCGACAGATTTTCACTGGCGACGGAGGTTCTTACACTGATCCACAGTAGCCCGTTCAGGTCAAACACCTGTACAGGTTCATCGGCAGGGACACCACCAAGCGTAACCGACTTGCTTGTTGGATTCGGATAGAGCGTAGTTTCGCGATCATCCTTAATCTCCACACCTATATTGCTGTTTAACATGTTAATATCATACTCTTGTGTTCCGGCAGTAATGTTGTATTCGGCTATTTTACCGTTGAAAAGGACTCGCAACGTGTACGGTTTGTCCGAAGTTACCGTAAAGTGCGCTTCCTCCGGCTTGTCCGAGCGGTTTTCTGTAATGATGCTTGTCGTAATATCTGCCATCTTCAGGTTTTCGATACCGTGTCGGTCGGTACGGCGCAGGTCGTAGGTCAACGTGCGATTTACGCCATCCAGGCGGAAACCCAGTACGTTCTCTATCAGCAGGGAGATGGGACCTAAGCCTGTCCATCCCACAAAATCGCTCCGGCAGTTGGAGGGATTGCTGATGTTATCGTTGACGCCCTGCTTGAATCTGCCGTTTATCCTGTCGGCAGCGTAGTTTTCCCACAGCGTACCGGTTTGTTCAAACACATCGTACAGCCCGGCTATATAACGCTCGGAGGCCTCCCTGGCAAAAGCATCCTGCCCGTTTAACTCCAAGCCTTTGATGAGGGCATAGTTGGTTGGCGCCCATACTGCACCCAGCCAATAGCCGCCATTGCTGCGGTAGTCTGGGTCGCTGGCAGCCAGAGTCGGGAAAACCATATCTCGCCAAAATTCATTGGGATTTTTCAGGTGTTCCATCAGCGCTGAAACCTGATGTGGCGCAGTAATGCCGGCAAGCATAGGCCAGAAAGCGGCAATGGATTTCCACCTCATCTGGTTACCGTTTACTTGCAGGTCGTAGTAAATGCCGTCCGTTTCGCTCCACATCCAGGAGTTGATGCTGTCGGCAATGGCAGTGGCTTTTGCACGGTAGGTCGCTGCTTTTTCCGCATTGCCAAGCTCGTCGCAAATGGTGGCAATATTGTTGCACTGAATGACCATCTGAGCAGAGGCATCTACCCAGCCCTGATGATCGGAAGCCCAATGCGTACTTGGCCGTCCCTCATCGCGGGGCGTATTGTCCATACCCGAAGACTGCCCGTTGCTCCAGTAGAGTTTGTGCGGAGTATCGGGACAGCCACGCACTTTTTCTACATACTCAAAATATTTTTCGAGTACCGGGAGTACGCTTGCAAAGCGCGATTTGTCGCCAGTTACCTTGAAATTCTCGACCTCCGCCCAACTGAACAGCGGTGGATTGATCTGATTGGAGTTGCCGTCGGCAAAAGCATCGTTGCCTGTGGTTTCATTTATCGTTCGGCTGATGCTACCGCTTGAGTTTTGGCTACAGTAGAAATTATCGAGCGACTGTATGCCCGGAAAAATATGGTGCGCATACTTTCCAAACATGGTCATAAAAATAACATCCCACTGGTAGAAGTTTCCGTCAAAAGCTTCGTCATAGTAGTTGGAAACAAAGGGCGATCCTGATTTCGGCGTTCTCATGTGGTCAAAAGCCAACTCCCATGCCTTGTTGTACATGTCAATCCATTCCGAGTTTTCCTCCAACACCGGTTTTGGCAGTTGCTCCTTACTATCGCTGTATCTGGGGATGGAAGCTCCGTCGTATGCCTTTTTGCTAAAGTAGCGCCCTCTTTCGGAAGTTATCAGCGTACCGTTGCGTTCATGCAACGAGAGATCGGTGAATTCTTCTGCTCCGGCTTGCAACAGCCAGTATCCCTCCAGTCCCGGCTCGCTTCCGGAAAGCGTACTTGAGTAAGCGTTGGAAATTTCGTCGTCGGTTCGCACTGCGTTCCAGATTCTGACTTCGCGAATGTACCCTTTGAAAGATTCCGATGGAGTAGTACTGATGGCGCCAATGGTGAGCGTTTCAGTGTTGCACTGCGGGCTGGCGTGCAGGGTAGCAGTCCCCGACGGCGACCCGTTGACGTAGCATTTGGTCGTGCTTCCGCTCCGGGTAACTGCCACATGTGTCCACGTGTTGGCGCTGATGTTGGCGGAAGAATTTGCATCCTTCCAGTCTGTTCCAATCCACTCTCCAAACTGTAGCTTATTATTGTTGAGGCGGAACAAAACGGCATCGCCGTTAGCGCCTCCGGCTACGTTTTTCCAGCACACTATTGTTTTGGTGCCGACGACATCCGGCACGTAAATCCACGCCTCTACCGTCAACGCAGCAGGCACCGCAAAGTGTGGTATTTGAATGTAATTTTTGTTTGAACCCTGCGCGTAAAACCCACTTTCCTCTGCATTGGCAGCAGCAAAGGCAACTCCCCAACAAAATAATGCAGACAGCAACATTGTTTTTTTCATATTGTTTATAATTTATTTTTTATGATTACTAAAATTGACAACAAATGTATGAAAAAAGTCTGGCATTATCGAAAACAAGTTTATATTTTTCAATAATCTAAATTATTTCATTTATATTTGCAAAATAATAAAGTTGCATTCAGCAGTTGAAACTACGAACTACCATAGCCTCTTGCAATCTTTCGTAATATAAAAAAATACACTACCTTTGATGCCCATACAAAAGACAGGCAAAGATTTTCATCAATGACAAACTTCACCACATTAATAAACGAATACGACTGGGATAACATCCAATCCCGCATCTACGCCAAAACAGCCGATGATGTAATCCTCGCGCTGCAAAAAGACCGGCGGAATATCGAAGACTTCATGGCGCTGGTTTCGCCCGCTGCGCAAGCATACCTGGAGCCGATGGCTGCATTGAGCCGAAAATACACGCAACAGCGTTTTGGAAATACGATCCAGTTCTACATCCCGCTTTATCTGACCAATTCCTGCATCAACCACTGCGTTTACTGCGGATTTAACCACCACAACGATATCCGGAGAATCATCCTGAGTGATGAACAGATCCTGCGCGAAGTGGAAGCCATCAAAAAGATCGGCGATTTTCAGCATATCCTCCTCGTGACCGGCGAAAACCCACGGGAAGCAGGAAGTGATTACATCGAAAACGCCATCCGTTTGGTGAAACCTTATTTTTCGTCCATCTCCATTGAAGTGCAACCGCTGAAGGAAGCGGAATACCGGCAACTGACCGAAGCCGGCCTGAATGCCGTATACTGCTATCAGGAAACTTACCACAAGGCGCGTTACAAAGTGTATCATCCGAAAGGGATGAAGTCGAAATTCGACTGGCGCTTAGACGGATTTGACCGGATGGGGAAAGCCGGCGTGCACAAAATCGGATTGGGCGTCCTCATCGGGCTGGAAGATTGGCGGACAGATGTGACTTTCATGGCCCTACACCTCCGCTATCTGCAAAAAATGTACTGGCAAACCAAATATTCCATCTCGTTTCCCCGTATGCGTCCGCACGAAGGAGAGGCCTTTCAAGCCAACATCATTATGACCGACCGGGAACTGGCGCAGTTGATTTTTGCTTTCCGCATCTTCGACCATGATATTGAAATTGCACTCTCGACTCGCGAAAATAAAGCGTTCCGCGACCACATGACCGGTCTGGGAATCACCTCGCTCAGTGCTGGATCGAAAACCGACCCCGGAGGTTACGCCATTTACCGGAATGAACTGGAACAGTTTGCCGTCAACGACGACCGGCATCCGGATGAAGTGCTCTCTTCCGTGAAAGAACAGGGTTACGAAGTGGTTTGGAAAGATTGGGATTTGAGTCTGCAATCGACCCTGTAATCTGCCTGCAATCTACTTTGTGAGCAATATTTCCGCTTCCCGCAAAGCCTCGACTTTGCCGACATCAATCACCCTGCTGTTTGGGGAAACAAAGGCGCGGATAGCCGTATCCTTTGCAATGGAAAGATAAAAGTCGATGATGGAAAAGTTGCCGCTCCAACCGTTCATCCGGGAAAAAATTTCCGGAGAAATCACATGGATCCCATTAAAAGCATATTTCCGGCAAGTGGAAAACGGAAGATGCGCCTCTGCCGGCTTCATTTCGCCCGTCTGCTCGTTTATCCATGCACAAAGACACTCAGTTTCATCGAATAGGAGGTAACGGCTTGACATTCTATCGCTCACGTAAAGCGTTGACAGCGATCGAGTTTGCAAATGATAACTATACATCTCCTGCAAATCGACATCGGAAAGAATATCTACATTGTGAACAAAAAACGGCCGTCCGTCGTCAAAAAATGAAGCAGCATACCGGAGACCTCCTCCCGTATCCAGCAAGCAGGAACGCTCGTCCGAAAAAGCTATCTGCATACCGAAAGATTGCCGGGAACGGACAAAATCCATAATCTGTTCCGGAAAATGATGCAGATTGATGATGATAGCCTCTACCCCGCACGTTTTCAACTTTACAATGACATGTTCCAGCAATGGGCGACCGGCTACCGGAACTAACGCTTTTGGCATCCTGTCCGTCAGCGGTTTCAGGCGAGTGCCCAGGCCGGCGGCGAAAATAAAGGCTTTCATGATTTTAACACGGTTTTAAGTCCCTGTTCCCGGTGTTCCACGACAACCGTTACCGGATATTTTTCCGATAAATAAACGGCCAGGTGTTGCGCGGCATAAACAGAGCGGTGACGGCCTCCGGTACATCCGAAACAAAATATCAGACGGGTAAATTTGCGTTCCAGATAACGGCTTACATGCCTGTCGGCCAAGTCATACACATTTTTCAAAAAATCCGTAATTTCTCCATTCGCTTCCAAAAAGTCGATGACCGGGCGGTCTAATCCCGTCAATGCCCGATAGACTTCGTAACGTCCCGGATTGTGGATGGCGCGGCAATCGAAGACATAACCGCCGCCATGTCCGGAATCATCGAACGGAATCCCATGCTTATAGGCAAAACTGTAGATGGTAATCATTAATCCCTGTCCGATTACCGGAGAAAGGAGTTGAAAGCATCGCTCTTCCCCTAGCCTTCTCAAAACATCCGTCAATTGAGGAAAAATCCGAAAGTCTTTTTCCAGCAGTTTGTTCAAGTTGTTAATGGCATAAGGAATACTGTCAATAAAATGCTGTTTTTTCTCCATGTATCCCCTGAATCCGTAAGCGCCCAAGACTTGCAGGATACGGAACAATACGAAATAACGAAGCTGCTCCCGAAAAACGGCGGCGTCCGTATCCGGCTGATATTTCCGCAACGATTCGAGGTAGACATCCAACAGTTCCTCCCGAAGGCTGTCCGGAAAATCGGCCTTTGCCTGCCACAAAAAAGAGGCGACATCGTAATACACAGGCCCTTTTCTCCCTCCCTGATAGTCGATAAAAAACGGTTCCCCATCCTTAATCATGACATTCCGGGACTGAAAATCCCGATAGAGAAATGTATCCGCAGCCGGTTGCAACAGTACGGAAGAGAAGCGCTCAAAATCATCTTCCAGTCGGTCTTCCTGAAAATCGACAACCAACGGTTTGAGGAAACAGTATTTAAAATAATTCAAATCCCAAAGAACTGTCCGTTTATCGAACAACGGTTGCGGATAGCAAATTCGCCAATCCAGCCCTTGCGCACCCCGAAATTGCAAATCCGGCAAGAGCGAAAGGGTGCGTTTTAGCAATGCTTTTTCTGCGGAAATGTCTTGATTTTTTTTCGCCTGCTCAATCAAAGAAAAGAGGCTGATATCGCCCAAATCTTCCTGTAAATAACCCATTTCATCGGAAGAAACGGAAATGACTGTCGGCACCGGCAAGCGCTGTTTCCGAAAGTGTGCGGAGAGGGCGATGAATGCTCTGTTCTCTTCCAAAGATGTCCCCAGCACGCCAATGACGGAAACTCCATCTGCCGACAAGCGGTAATATTTTCGGTTGGATCCGGCGCCGGAAAGAAGCGTAACCGTTTGCGGCTGCTGTCCGCAATACTGAAAAAACAGGGTTGTTAATACGTTCACTTCCATGTTGCAATGTTCTTATGAAACCACCAGATGACAATCCCTGCCGCCACCGAAACATTCAGGGAATGTTTGGTGCCGAATTGCGGAATCTCCAGACAGGCATCGCAACAATCCATAACTTGCTGTTGAACACCTTTTACCTCGTTTCCGAAAATAATGGCGTATTTTTTGCCGGCGTCAGGTTGGAATTGATTCAGCAGGAAACTGTTTTCAGCCTGTTCTACAGCTAATATCGTGTAGCCGAGATGCTTCAGTTCACTGACCGCTTCATCCGTGTTTGCCGAGTATTTCCAGTCTACGGAATCTTCTGCACCCAGTGCCGTTTTATGTATTTCGGCGTGCGGAGGTGTGGCGGTAATGCCGCACAGATAAATGGTTTCTACCAGAAAAGCATCTGAAGTACGGAAAACGGAGCCTACATTGTGCAAACTCCTTACATTGTCCAGCACAATGACTAAGGGTATTTTTTTAGCTTCTTTGAAAGATGCTTTGCTGATGCGATTTAGTTCTGTTACTTTTAATTTTCGCATGTGTATTTTTCGGCAAATTTGCTTGCAGTCGTTGCTTTATTTATTGCGTAATCCACCGTTTTACGCCTTTCTCTTTTTGTGAAAACTCCACGCCGATTTTCACAAGGTTTCTATGGTCGGCGGAGTATGGGATTGCGTAATCTTTGGAATTGATTTGCGCCAGGGCATCTTCGGCAGTGGCGCTGTCATCCATTTTGAACTCGAAAACATAGATGCTGTTGGCGGTTTTCACAATGGCATCGGCGCGCCCTTTGCTGCTTTTTACCTCTGTCTGTACAAATTGTCCCATCAGGGTGAAAAGCAGATAGAAAACATGCTGATAATACTGTTCGTCACGGTGTTCCAGTTTGATGTCGTCGTAAGGAATCGCTGCAAAGAATGACTGAAGCGAAATCATAAAACTTTCCACATCATCTTTCATCAGTTGCCTCAAAAATGCTGTTACTGAAAATTTGCCGGTAGCAATCGGAGTTAACACAAATGCCGGCAAAAGTTCGTTCAGGAAACCGTATTTTACTTCTTCGTTTGGAAAGCCCAGCGTGTATTCATCTAAAATATTGTCGTAAGATTTTATGGTCAGATATCCGCTCTGGTAGAGTAGCGGCACCAGATCCTGATTCTCGAAGCGGTAATCCATCACCGAATTTGCTGCAATCTGCACATCATTGTCAAACTTGCAAATATCGTAATTCTGATTTCGCAACGCCTTTACAAGAAAAGTCGGCGTGCCGGTAGCAAACCAGTAATAGCGGTATGTTTGCGAATTAAAAGTGTTCAACAGACTGAACGGATTATAAACACCTTCCAGATTTTCGGAAAAATGATAGCCGTTGTAGCGTTTTTTAAGTGCTGCAAGCGTTTCTTCATAAGAGGTTTTATATGCTCCCGACAGTTCTGTTATTTCGGGTACAAAATTTTCTTCCAATTCTGCCTGTGTAATGCCGCAGATTCCGGAGAAACGTTTATCCAGACTGATATCTATAAGCTGATTCAGGTCGCTGAAAATACTGACTTTGGAAAATTTGGTAACTCCCGTGAGAAATACAAAACGGAGATACTGATCGGCGCTTTTCAATACGCCATAAAATGATTTCAGTAAAGTTCTGATTTCATCATTTGAAGTTCTATCTTCCATTGTGCTAATAAGCGGTTTATCATATTCGTCCACGAGAACAACCACTTTTCTTCCTGTCTGTTCGTAAGCGCTCTTTATAACTGCTTCAAATCTGCCGGCTAAATCTCCGGTATCGGTCTTTTTCCCCCATAAATCTTCCATTTCCGTTATTTTAACGGACAGTCGTTCTGCAACGTTTGTGGCATTTATCAGCAATCCGACATTAAAATCCAGGTAAATAACCGGATATTCAATCCAGTCTTTTTCGAGTTCGGCAATGGCCAGGCCTTCAAACAGATCTTTTCTTCCCTCAAAGTACGCTCTGAGCGTGGAAAGCAACAGACTTTTGCCAAATCTGCGCGGACGACCGAGAAAATAAGGTTTTCCTTGTGTTACCATGCGATAGACATATTCGGTTTTATCTACATACAGAAAATTTCTTGTACGCAAGTCCTCAAAATCCTGTATGCCAACGGGCATTTTTCTATTCGTATCCATAATCAACAGAAATCTAAAACTTTACAAATGCAAAAGTACGTAAAATTCTTCATTTTTTACTGATAATTCCCCGCTTGGTGATCGTAATGCCGGCTCCGAAAGCATCTTCATCAAAATATTTACCGGTATTGAAGCCGATAGACAGTTTGAAATCCAAGTCTTTGAGGCGGGGATTGGCGTATATCAAGTCCACATTAGAGGCAAAACCGTCCCTGACATCAACGAAAGGCACGTAGTAGCGTCCCCAAGTTTGTCCCGTGGTGGCCAGCAGGCGATAGGAGAAAGTCGGGTGGAAGTAGCCTTCCAGTCCCAGGTGGAAAGCGATGATGCGGTTGCTTTTGAAATTCAGGTATCCGTCGCGGTTGTATTCGGGCGAGAGGAAGAGGGGCGTGCCCATGGTTCGTCCGTAATGGGATGGACCCTGCAGATAATCAACATTGTTGTAATAGTTGTCGTTTCCGTTGCCCTTGTTGCGAATATTGTCGTGGGCATCGTCCATATCCAGGTTGAAATGGATGGGGCCTGTCTGTTTCTTCGTATAGACATATTCGAATACGGCATTGGATAGCAACCTTTTTTCCGTAGAGTGATATTGCAGTCCCAGCAGCATGTCCTGGATGCTTTCCGGCCCCATGCCGGAACCGTCTTCGAAGAAATGATGGTAATACAGATGCAGGAAGTCAGACGGGTTGAGCTTATAATCGAACTTAAACAGGTAGCTCCCTGTTTGCGAACCGGCCACGTAGAGCATGTCCGCACCCGAAGAACTGGAACTGCCTTCCCGGGCAATCATGACCCGCAGGAAATCGTCGAGACCGTGCGGCTGTCTGCTTATTTCGTAATATGGGACGCCTTCCGGACTTTTCTTCCTCCTGTAAATATCGCCTCCCCACTGCGCATAGTGGTTGAATCCGAAAGTGAATTGCAGCTTGTGCTTCTCTTCAATGTTTCCGAAGCGGAAATACAGAGATTTGTGGTGCGACAGGACATCCATCAGATATTGCCGGAATTGAGGACGGGCGATGTCTTCCTGCCACTTGCCGTCCAAGTACTTGCCGACTGCAAAATCGCCCTTGATGAACATATTTCCTTTAGTATAAGGAACTAAGAGGTATTTATTCAAGCTGAGTTTGACTTCCGGTATGGGACGGGCATTGTTGGAGTTACTAAAATCTCCCGAACTCAGATTTTCATCCAGTAAGGAAACATAATCTTCTTTCGATCCGATTTTCAGTTGAAACACTTTCCAGTCTACCACTCCATACGCCTGTTGTACCCAAACCGTTCCGAACGCGTGCGGAGACGAACCCGCCATATCTAATCCGGCCTGAAATGACCACGCTTTGTTGATCTGTTGTTTGTGGAAGACGGCGCCGCTGAAGTAGAAATTGTTGGCGTCCAAAGGAACTTTTCCCCAGTTATGGTAGAGCATCCAGAAAGGAGTGTTCTTTCCTGTAGAGAATGAGCCGAAAGTTTCCGCTTTGTAAGTGGTTTCTCTTTGCTGGGAATACGAGAAGGCTGGAAACAGCAAACACAGGAAGAACAGGCAGACGCTCGCTGAACTGCCTCCCAAGTGAAAAACATTGGAGCGTTGCGATCTATGGAGTATTGATGAAATCATGTCAGTGTTTTTTGAAAGAGTAAGTTATATCGTTGGAAAACAATGTTAAATAGTTGCCGCCGAGGTGCAGAATGTCGAAGATCCGCTGTTGGCTGCCACCTTCGCTCTCGACCTTACCCGTCGTCGTGTAATAGTTGTTCCAGTCGAGCGAAAGCTGCATTTGTTGGTCGGACAGCGCGTCGATATAGCCATACCAGATGTACGATTCGTCTGGATTCAGCAAAAGGGTACAGGAAAAGACCCGTTCTCTCATGAAACTGTAAAAAATGGTATCTACCGGAGAAACAATACCGTTCTCTTCAATGGTTTTCAGTTGCCACTGCCCTTCTATCCGGTTTCCGATATCGTCGGAACAGGCAAAAGGCAGGCAGCAGGAAAGATAGAACAGGAAACGTTTCCCGTACTTTTGAATGTAAGATTGATACGCTAATTGCATGATGTTTTTGTATGATGATGTTTTTGTACGATGTTTCTGTCTATTTGTTGCACACCTCAATTCTGAAACCCGCTTTTTCCAGGTCTTTCCAGTAAGAAGGGTATGATTTACTGACTACTTCCGGATCCTGAACCGCAATTTCTCCAACAACTAACGCCGCCGGGGCGAAAGACATCGCCATTCGATGATCTTCGTAAGTACGGATTGGGAGTATTTTTTCAGGGTGAGCGCGGACACCTGCCCAAGAAATTTCATGATCTTCGGTAATTGCCAGTGTATAGCCTAACTTTTTCATTTCATTTTGCAGAGCAATCATGCGGTCGGTTTCCTTGATTTTCAGACTTTGTAATCCCGAAAACTGAAAAGGTACATTCTTCAGTGCGCAAGTGACTACAAATGTTTGCGCCAAATCCGGCTCATGCTGGAAATTATACATAAGAGGAGATACCAGCCGCTCTGTTTTTTGCAAAACGGCTCCCTTTTCCGTGAACTTGGTACTGACGCCCAGTACTTCAAACAATTGAGCAATCTTGGCGTCTCCCTGAAAACTTTTTTTGTGCAAACCTTTCAACGTGATTTCCGACCCTGTTTCTGCCAAGGAGAGGATTTCGTACCAGTAAGATGCAGCCGACCAATCATTTTCTACCATGAATGATACCGGATGATATGGTTGCGGAGGAATGGAAATGGTATGATCCGTCCAGGATACCTTTATACCGAAGATTTCCATGAGATGTTGCGTCATCCGGATATACGGCTTGGACACAATTTGTCCTTCAAGCTTAATAACCAAGCCATTTTGTGTGGCCGGAGCAATCATCATCAGCGCGGAAATGAATTGGGAACTGACACTGCCATCCAGGGTAATTTGTCCGCCTTCCAATGTTTTTCCTTTGATCCTCAACGGTGGATAGCCTTCTTTTTCCACATAATCTATGTCTGCTCCAATTTGCCTGAGCGCATTGACCAGCAGGGCGATCGGACGGTTTTTCATCCGGGCTGTTCCGGTAATGATACGTTCTCCGGGCTGCGAGGCAAAATAGGCCGTTAAAAAACGCATGGAAGTTCCGGCAGCTTCAACATCAATAATGTTCTGGTCCGTCGTTAATGCTTGCAACATAACTCGTGTATCGTCGGCATCAGATAGATTCTCAATGGTACCGGCATTTTTACACAAAGCATTTATTATCAGTGCTCTGTTACTGATACTCTTAGATGCCGGCAGTTGAATGTCGGTGTTTAATGCTATCGGCTTGTGAACAGTATATTGCATATTTTTTTACGTTTTTCAGGGCAAATGTACATGAAATATTCCAATTACACACGAACAGCAAAAACGAAAAATGAAAAACGAAAAGTTAAAAACTAAAACTTGGATAGTGCGCGCATGTTTTGAACTCGTAATCCGTAATTTAAAAAATCTCACCAAATATTTTGTTTTTCAATTTTTTGCATTACTTTTGCGCCAAACTTTTTAAAACTAAAAGTGAAAAATTAAAAACTAAAAGTTTTTATGAGGGTTGTGGAAATGAATAGTGGTGTTTTGTATTTGTTTAACGAAAATTATTTGGATATTCCGAATAATTTCGTAACACACACACACACACACACACACACACACACACACACACACACACACACACACACACACACACATATAAACAGTGTGAGAATCTAGTCACAATTCAAACTCTGTC
>JAISFI010000016.1 GCA_031263685.1 Dysgonamonadaceae bacterium
CAAACAAAACAATGAAAACAAAACATTTCTTAGTCTTATCGCTTATATTAGCAACGGCGATAACTACTTTACAGGCACAGGTACGTATTGGCGACCTCTCGGCTCCCCGTAAAGGCGTCAGTTTGGATTTAAACGGTGAAAACAATACCGCCAAAACCGGTTTGGGACTTCCGATAGTGGAGCTTGTAAACAGTGGCAGTGCACTGCCACTAGCAGACGATTTTTCCACTTTGAGAGGTGTAATGGTTTACAACCTGACTGTGGACGAGGGCGCCGGTTTACCGATAGCCGGTATTTATGTTGCCGGTGCAAGTAACTGGGTTCAACTCATAGTGAGCGGTAAAACGGAAGAATACGCAGACATTGTCCTCCTTACCGGCTTGCCTTCCAAGGTATGGTTGGGCACTACCGGTGCATTCTCCAAAAAATTGACTGTTACAACAACTATCGACAACACTGAAGGTATTCAACTTAAATATCAGTGGTATTATGTAGCATCCGGTGAAAATCAAATTCCTGTAACTATTACGGATTCTATCAACAATACATTTACTATTTTAGCGGGAAGTGATGCCGATTACAAGCTTCAAAGTCCCGGTGACGTAAAGAAATATTTTTGTGTGGTGAGAAACGGTGTAAAATCTACAGTAACTACCCGCGTTTGCGCTGTTTACGGTAGCGGCGTTTTCCTGGATAATGATGTATGGTTGAACATGTTGAGTTACAACCTGGGTGTAACCGATGAAGGAAAATCATTGACTCCACAAGAACAATATGATAAATGCCTGGCTAATTTCGAGGATCCAAGTGTTACCGGTTATTTGTACCAGTGGGGGCGTGCTTCCGACGGTCACGAGTCTCGGAGTAGTAGCAATTACGATGCTGTTAAGTCTGCCACTGCCGGCGTAGATGTCGCTGCCAACGGTCAAGTAGCCTTAGGTTCACCCGGTTACGGACAATTTATTTTGCGTAATACCGGTAGTCCTTACGATTGGCGCAACCTCGCTGATATTACTGAATGGGATAAAGCTTACGATCCATGCATCGCCGCAAGAACTGAAGGTGGTAAAGAATGGCGTCTTCCCACATCTGAAGAATGGGCACAGATTTACCATAACAATAACCCTGATATTACCAATAAAAAGGGTCTTCGTTTCAGGCCTGACGATACTGGTAACGTGAGTGTTTTCCTGCCTGCTGCCGGGAACCGTAACCGTGCGAATGGTGCTTTGCCTCTCGAGGGCACGAGCGGCTACTACTGGAGTAGTACGCCGAGTGGTGCTAATGCTTTCGGTCTGGGCTTCTATGGCGGTACGGTCAGTCCTACGGGCACTAACAATCGCTCCCACGGCTTCTCGGTGAGGTGCGTAGCCTTTTGAGGCGCGCCCCAGAAAAAAGGCTATTAATACGCTTATCCGTGTGCCATCGCGCACGACTATAAACGCATAAGGGTGTGTCAAACGCACATTTCACCGTCATTGCGAGGTCGAAGACCGAAGCAATCTATGAAAACCTGAGTTCGGTATCAGGATAGCCTGTCAGGGCTTACATATCAATAAAAAGAAAGCCGTTTTAAAACATTTCCAAATGTCCGTCAGGACATTCATTGATGAAACCTCTCCGAGGTTTTCGTTGTGATTTGAACCATTTTTCTATTGGTATATAAGCCCTAACGGGCTATCCTGATACCGAACTCAGGTTATGAAACAATCCGAAGGATTGAATATGAATAACCCTCAGTGAAGCGAAGCGACTGAGGGTTATGGGCACTCGTGTTCGGAAGATGCCACTGAAATGGTTAATTCTCCACTGTTACCGTCAACTTTTCTCGTATGTTGCGAGCATCTACTTCGATTACGAAGCCGTGTAAGGTATCATCTTTCACGAGTTTTACCTTTTTTCCGTTGAGCGTTACAACCGGCTTTTTATAAATGGTGGCAAACTCCGGCAGTTCAAAGCGGTATGCTCTTTTTTGCAGTTGTCCCTTGTAGTTTCCTTGCGACGGATAGACTGTAATTTGAACACTATTGCCTTTCTGCCGGTACTCCAGCAGCGTAGTGGCGTAGCCGCCTTTTTCGTAATCGGCGCTAATGCCATCGTCTTCATACAAGGTATAGCGGTTGTCGTCGCCTTCCCTGCCCGGATAGCATCGAACAATCAAAGTTGACAACGGTTCCGACGCCATTCGTTCCGTATATGGCTGCATTGGCAGCGGATAGCCGCCTTTTACAAACAGCGGAAACCGGTTGATGTCGCTGTAAATGGTGTGTGTGCCTCCCTCCATACGTTCGCCGGTAAACAGGTTATACCAAACATTTTCGCCGGGCAGCCAGGCCGTTTGCATCGCCAACCCTGTGGTGCTATCGCACGGCGAAATTACCGGCGCGCCCAGCAGCAAGTCGCCCAGCATAAACTGCTGAGGGTTGCGGTAAGCCTCATCCTGTTGGCTATAGTCAATGTACATAGATCGATTGAGTGGAAGCATATCCGTGTGGCATTGCCATACAGAGGAGTAAATGTATGGCATGAGTTGTGAACGCATCTGGTAAGCGTCGCGCATGGCATTTTCGTATGTTTCGCCCCAGAGCCACGGACGCCTGTCCAAATCTTTACTGTACACAGAGTGAATTCTTAGTGAAGAACTTAGCAGTCCAAATTGTGTCCAGCGGGTATAAAGTTCAGGGTCTCTGCCTCCGTAGAAGCCGCCAATATCGTGCGCCCAAAAAAAGCAGCCGGCGTTACCACTCGTGGCAGTAAGCTCAATTTCGAACTTCAGCATCCTCCAATTTCCGACAGCATCACCTGAAAACTGTATCGGGTGCCGATGGTCGCCCCAACCTGCCCAACGACTAAAGCCTGCTCCCCGCAGTCCGTTTTTTCTTGAATGATTGTAGCTAAGATAGTTAAGCCAGGCAAGATGCTTCATGCTGGTTCCTCTTACCACCGGATACAAGTAATCCTGCTGCCAGTCCAGCCACCAAAAGGCAACGCCCATTTCGTCCGACTCCTGATGAGCATACTTCATAAAGTTGGTCATGTAGGTTTTGTTGCCTGCATCAAAAAGCAAATCCCTGTGTCCGGTAGTATCCTCATCCATTGCCGCCATAAAATCTTCGTAGCAATCTTCGTGGCTGCGTATTCCATCGTGAGGGTGCTCGTTGAGCACTATGTGTATGCCTTGGGATTTAAATTCTTTTACCAGCTCTGCCGGGTTGGGAATTAAGCTGCGGTTCCATGTATAGCCCGTCCAACCGGTATTACCGGCATGACCCGTTCCGGCGGTAGCCTCCTTTTGCGTGTGCCATCCCATATCGAAAACCATGATATCTAACGGGAAATGGTGCTCGCCATACTCTTTAACCAGTTGACGATAATCATCGGCAGTATAGTCCCACCAGCGGCAGTACCATGCTCCGTGCACATACTTCCTCGTCATGGGTACAGCTCCACTGACGGTTTGCAACGATTTCAAGGCAGCACGGAAGTCGTCGCCGTAGATGAAAAGGTAAAGATCCTGGAGATGTTCCGGCGACCGGTTCTCAACCCAGCCGTTTTTCAGCAGTTCCTTGTTGCTGTCATGGATGAGGTACCACCCCTCGCGGCTCAGTAAACCTTCCTGAAGTTCAACGGGGCGATCTACGCCGTCGAGCGTTTCCAATGCACCGCCCAAATTTCCCTGCTTCGTGCTGTGGCTAATCAGCCAGCGTTTTTCCTTACCCTTATGCTGAAAGAAAACGCGGAGGTTTTGCTGCCCAAAAGGAAACCCGTTATCAACATACTCAATGCGCATCAGAGGGGTTGATAGCGTGTATTTCCCTTTGCTCTTTTCCTCCACCTGAACATCAGTATAACCGATATTCCGGTTGACGGCAAACAAGGTCGAGTCGTCGACAAAATTGCCGTTCAAGGCATACTCCATTCGCACCAGCCCGTCGGTGATGAACGTAAAACGGGCATTTCCAATTGCTACAGGATTGGTTGCAAAAGCGCAAAGGCCATAGGTTGCAAGCAAACCGTGAATAAGGATAAAAGTATAAACTTTTTTCATGTAATGTAATAATTATTAAGAATTTAAGAATTTAATAAATGTATTTATCTCCGCTCAATATCATCATATAACTTTTGCAAAAACGCTTTCCCTTGCATCAATAAAGAATCGGTTTGTTCGCCTTCTTCCAGGACGATCGTATTGTCGTTACAATCAAAGACAACCTGTCCACGGGTATTGATGGCAGCGAAACCGTTGGAAAAATCATAAAAAGCAAAATCCGTATAGTGTGGGTCAAAAATATTCCTGCTAAAAATGAATGGCGAAGCATCTATATGTAACTGCCCCAATAAAGTAGAAGCAATATCTACCTGCGAACAGATTCGATCTACCTTTCCTGTGCGATTCAGCGCGCCTCCCGCCCAGATCATGAAAATCTCATGGCGCTCCGGAGCATTATAAGCAATGGTTTTCGGATAAACCACAAAATGGTCGGGAACCAGTATCAACAACGTATTATCCCATTCCGGCGTCGCCTTCAACTCCGAGATAAAAATACCCAGACAGCTATCCGTGTAGGCAACCGAATTAACATAAGGATCTTCAAACTTGTGCATCGGCACGTCGAATGGCTCATGACTGCTCAGGGTCAGGAACATTTTCAGGAAAGGCCTGCGTTTTTCCTCCTGAATCGATCGAAGCAAGCGGGGAAAAGTAATATGGTCGGGTGCACCCCATTTGTTCAATAATTCGGTCACCGGAAAGTCCGAATCCCGGACAATATCCGTCACTTGCTGGCTGACTAAAAACGATTTCATGTGCGCAAAATCCACATCTCCTCCATAAAGAAAAGAAGTATGATAGCCCAGCTTCGTCAGCGTTGCCGGAACAGATTCCAAGTTCTGGTTTTTCTCCGGATATTTGATAATCGACATATTGGTCTGAGCCGGATAACCACCCAAGATAGCAAGCAATCCGCGATCCGTCCGGAAGCTGTTGGCATACATCCGTCCAAAGAGCAAGCCTTCTTCCGACAAGCTGTTCAGATTTGGAGTAACACCTTTCAACCCGCCCAGCGGCTCCATCATTTTAGCGCCGAAACTTTCCATGATGATCCAAACAATATTGGGGCGATTGGTTTTCAGCAACACAGGAAGGCTGTCTGTGGGCGAAGGTTCAAACATCAGACTTTGAAAAACAGCTATTGCCTCCTCTTCAGGCATAAAATTATATTGTTTGTCGAAATCCTTGCTGATACGCTGGAGGGAAGACAGCACACTGAAAACAGGATTGATCGCAGCGTGATTCAGGTACATGTTTTTGCTGAAATAAACTTTTCCCACATTCATCGTTGAAGTAGTGATGCCGCCCCGGATGACAACAAATATCACTCCTATCAGTAACACGAGAAAGACAGATTCCGTCCGCTTTCTCTGCGACCGTTTCAAGCGCGCCACCGGCTTGACGATCCATCTGTTGAGTAAAAAGCATTGCATCCACGCCCATCCTCCGGCAAGGCAGACCAGTCCGAAAACCTTCCACCAGGAAATACCGGCAACCACGCCCGATGGACTGTTAATATAAGCCAACACCGTAGCATCCAGACGAAATCTCCAGAATGAATACAATTCCATATCGGCCACAAATATAATAGTAGTAAATATAGAAACGATTAAAAAATACACTTTCAGCAAGTAAGCGAACATCCGTCCTCGAAAGAAAACCGACAGCAACAGCAATAATGCCGGAAGCGCCGTACAGTAGCCTGCAATCGACAAATCCATCGGCAAACTGTGTCCTATCGACCGCAAACAATTCGCAAAACCGGCTTGCGCGCTTAAATCCCAGTGATATATTAAGAAGAAAGGATCTTCTACTATGAAAAGCAGTACAAAGAATAAATATGTAAGTAACAAGTATAAAATCCGCTGGTACATGTTTTATTATTTTTGATGAATGATTAAAGTCGAAGGCATTTGTTGTAACACTTCCTTTTCTTCCTCCGATATTCTGTTCCATGTGTGGTAAGCTATCAGCATAAAATTATGAGAAGATAATAATTCTTCGGTCAAGGCCGTTTTCTCCAGTAATTTTACCGATGGATATTTAATCAGATATTGTTCCATTTTGTACAAAGCCCTCCGGTCTTTCCCCACCTGACCGGAAGCGTCGAAGACAGATACCGTCGCCTGATTGGCTTTAATCAAGTTACGGGCGTATTTGAGCAGGAAAACATCTGTCGGCTGGTCTAAGACAACCAGCACTTTATCGGCCTTTTTAAAATCCCTGTTTACGAAAACACCCACCATACTACTTGTTTGTTCGATAAACATTTTTGTTTTGTCTTTCAACAAATTTCCGGGATAAAACAGCGATTGCGGCGCCTTGATCATTTTCCAGTATTTCAGATAAAAAGCGTCTTGATGTTTGGCAGCCTCAACGTCGTCGGGAACGGAAGAAAGCGAAATACCCGAACCCACCAGCAAGAAATCGTATGCCTCTTTATTGACGACATTTACAATCTCCGCACCGGCATCGTTGGATACCTCATAACGGGTATGGATGTGCATCTTCAACCGCTCTTTTTCTTTCATAATCGGGTCAAAACTCACTTCTTCGAAATTATCCAGGTGAATGGGATTGACATCCGTACCCACCGTGATATGCAAAGCGGTAATATCCGGCCTCAGTCGGCCTTTGGCAAATAATTGACTGGCAACGTTCAACAGGATACTGCCGCTGCTTGCCCGTCCGAATGCCAGCAATATTCGGAAATGTCCGCTTTTCTTCCAACTGAGCGACTTCCGTCCCTCCTTTTTCCTGAAACAGAAATCAATGAACGACATCAGTGGAGATGTCATAACCGTCGTAACCAGGGTCATAATGACCAGCATCACAAAGATAGCAGGCGGAATAATCTTCATTTCGTAACCAATGGTGAGGACGATAAGTTCCATCAATCCGCGGGTATTCATCAGCGCTCCCATCGTCCAACTGTTGTGCCATGTTTCGCCGGTGACGCGTGCGGCGGCAGTTGTTCCCAACACTTTTCCCAAGACAGCGATCAAGACAAAAAACAGGCAAATCAACCATTCATCTACCGAAGCAATCAGTCCTATCTGTGTCTTCAAGCCTGTAGATACAAAAAAAAGCGGCAAGAAAATACTCAGCGATACATCTTCCACTTTTTCGGTCATAATTTTCCGGAACTTCGTATTGCCCGGCATGATCACACCGGTAAGGAAAGCGCCGAACAGTGCATGAATCCCCAGTATCTCCGTAAGATAAGAAAATGCTATCAGAAAAAACAGCATAAAAGCAACGACCGTTTTGTTCAGTACTTCCTTATTATGATAAATATGTCCGATGATATGAAAAAACGGACGCATCACAAAGAACATGAAAAGAACGAAAATCGCCGAAAAAGCAATCACATACATGGCGCCGGCAACGGTTCCCGATTGTGCAATTGCAATGACCACCGCCAGCAGACACCAGGCGGTAATATCTCCACTGGCTGCACTCGACAGCGACAGGGTGCCCAACCGGCTCTTTGCCAGTCCGCGTTCCTGAACAATTCTCGCCAGCACCGGAAATGCCGTAATACTCATAGAAATACCGATAAACAGGGCATACGACAGAAATGGCGCTGTATCCGAAGCATAAGCCGGATAAGTCAAATAAGCGGCCACCATCCCACAAAAAAACGGAAAGATAATACCGGTATGGCTGATGATAATGGTTTGCCTCATACTCTTTCGCACTTCCATAAGGTCTAACTCCATACCTATCGTAAACATGAAAAGAATCAGTCCTATCTGACTGAGCATGTCGATATTCCCCAGCGTACCGGGAGAAAAAAGAAAAGCAAACGTATCGGGCGCTATCTGTGCAAAAACCGAAGGCCCTAACACAATACCGGCCACGATTTCCCCGATGACCGACGGTTGACCTATTTTGGTAAAAACCCAGCCGAATATACGGGCAACAAACAGTATCGCAATAATCTGCAGGAGCAGCAGCGCAATAGATGATCCGACGTGGTATCCCAACGAAACGGTAAACATCTTAAAACCATCCGACAAAAAATCGCTTCCACTGTCTTCCACGTGCACTTTCGTATGGACAGATGTCTCCAAATCTGCACCCATCCCAACCAAAGCGTACATAATAACGCCAAAGACCACAATCATGGCGACATAAAAAACAATCTCTTTTATCGTTTTGGGCATTTATCTGCGTTTTACGAGAATTCGATGGCAAAGGTAATAATAATTGTTAATCAAAGCTACCGAATGGAGGATAAAACTTACTTTTGTGACATGAAATTTACAGCCATTCTCTGTTTTTGCACGCTAAGCTTCTACTTTCAAGCGGATGTCGATAAGGCGATTGTCGAAGATTGCTTCGCCCGCCTTGCCCGCGAAAAAGATACATCGCCGGCCAATATGCTACCTGCGATTGCCTTGTCGTTCAGAGAGTCTCCTTATCAGGCCAATACCCTGGAAGTGAATGAAAAGGAGTCCCTAATCATCAATTTACAGGCTTTTGATTGTATGACTTTTGTCGAAACATGTCTGGCAATGCACTTGGCATTTCAATCAGACCAGCCGGATGTTGATGCTTATGGCGATTATTTACGGAAAATCCGGTACCGAAATGGAGTGATTGACGGCTATACTTCCCGACTGCATTATGTAACGGATTGGATACGAAACAACGAATCGGCCGGGTTCATTCGGAACATCAGTGAAGACATCGGTGGGGAAATCCTTCCTCTTCAACTCAATTATATGTCGTCCCACGCTTCATCGTATAAGCAGTTAATGAAACATCCGGAAGACATCCCCGTTATGCAAGCCATCGAAGCGTCGGTCAACGCCGGAACATACTATTATATTCCCATAAATGAACTTCAGCGCTGTGCCGGAAAAATTCAAAGTGGCGATATGCTTTTCTTTGTCACATCACTTCCCGGTCTGGACGTTTCTCATGCCGGAATTGCTTACCGGAACGGTAAAAGTCTGACATTCATTCACGCATCGACAAGCGCAAAGAAAGTAGTCGTGCATCCCGGATCTCTGCTCGAATATTGTCGAAACAGTAAAAGGAATAAGGGAGTCATTGTTTGCCGCATGTCTGGCGTCAATCAATGCAAAGGTGGAAACGAATGAACGACAAAAAAATCTCCTCAAATATTTTGTTTTCCAATTTTTTGCATTACATTTGCGCGAATTTTAAAACATAGTTGTGGAAATGAACATAACACACACACACACCTCCTAAGGTGTAAATTCTACTTACGAAGGCCGATCAGTGCATCGAAAAAAGAACAAAACGAACTCAGGCTTTATTTATTTTTAACAATCCGTTTGGGTTTGCTAATAGCAATGCGCTCTACTCCATTCGGCGTAGCGTCTTCACTACGTCGTGCTAAAAGCAAGGCTCCAGCCTTACAACATTCAAGCAGACGCAAAGTAGAAACGTGGCATGCCGCGTCTCTACGGCAACCTTCCTATAGTTTGCAAGCAGGGAACAATACACAAAACCATGCCGCGCGCAGTATAACTCGGCATAGCGTGAACGCTATGCCGATCGGGGCAATCCAGGAATTATCATTGCAACAAAATCATAAAAAAACAGGAACTATAAAACAGAATAAAATGAAAAATTTAACGAACAAAGCAATGTGTTTTAGAGTGATAGTGATATGCCTGGTTCTCCTGGCTGCGAGCTTCCTGCCGGACGTACACGGCGCCGTGCCGGTCAATATCTCCGGTGATATGTATATTGACATATCCGCCCGTGTCAACCTCGGTGGACTGGTGTTAGTGGATACCGTACCGGCAGGAAATGCTCGTTTCGTGAACTATGGCTCCCTGAACTTCGCCGACAGTCTGATGCTGGCTTCACGTCATGCGAAGTTCGGCCTATTCCGCAATAGTGGAACGCTTTCTTTCTCTAACAGCGCCAGATCGGTCAGCGTGCTGATGTATTTCTTACCGGAAGATGCGGAAAAGTATTACTCTATCTCTTTCCCTTTCGATGTAGAGATAAACTCCATCAAAGGCTTGAACGAAACTCAAACATTCGATACGGATTATTACCTGCTGAAATACGATGGAAGGCAACGGGCTACCATCGGGAAAAACGACATCAATTGGAGATGGCTGGGAGAGGATGGTATCAGTCTGACCGATCATCCCAACCTGAACGCTGGCGAAGCTTATTTCATTTATCCGGAAGATGAAATGTCGCTCATTTTCCCGGCAACTGCTCCCGCAACAAATCCAACCTTTTTCAACAAAGCAGAAAGATCTCTCAGTGTAGACATTTACACCGGTCCAACTCGACCCACACAGTTTGGGTGGAATTTCATCGGCAATCTGCAAACCGACAGTTTTACGCTGAAAACAGAGACTTCCGGCTATGATGGCTTTGCCTGGTATCATACCGGAAATGGAGCTTTTGACACCAAAGACCTCTCCGAAGGGGATGAATTGCTTCAAATTCCTTTTTTCGGTAATGCTTTCGTCATGCAGGCCTATTCATTCCCGGAACGTCAGAGCGGAAGTTTCACAGTAAATTATACCGAAAGTGGCTCTTTTCGTTCCTCTACCTCCAGTATTCCTCCCGCCAGTGTATTGGAACTGACTTTGAGCGCTACTCAGAATCCGCACACAGACATGCTGCGGATACAGCGTGACGATCG
>JAISFI010000035.1 GCA_031263685.1 Dysgonamonadaceae bacterium
AGCGCCACCACCGGCAGCCCCAGCCCGGCGGTAGCGGTATTGTTACTTCCGTTCAAATCCAGCACAACGCCCGAACGCGGAGGCGTCAGGTCGCCAATGCGCACCTGAGCCTGTAAAACACTCATCGCCGAGAATAACAGAAACGATAGAACTAAAAAATGCTTTGTTTTCATTACGTTTTTGTTTGTATTGTTAATTATTAACTGTTAATTATTAATTGTTAATTATTAATTATTACGGGATAATCGCGCTCACAATCTCACTCCACGGCCCCTCCTCCTCGCGTGTATTTACCCAGCAGAGGCAGAAATAGACGACCCATTGAAGAAAAGATTTGTCTTTCGGAGGCAAATAATCATTTGACATAATAAAAATTTTTAATTGGTTTATATTTAATATTTTGCATAAAGCCGGAGACATTTTGGCCATGGCCGGAAACATTTTGGCCGCGGCCGGAAACATTTTGGCCGTGGCCGGAAACATTTTGGCCATGGCCGGAGACATTTTGGCCGTGGCCGGAGACATTTTGGCCGTGGCCGGAGACATTTTGGCCATGGCCGGAGACATTTTGGCCATGGCCGGAGACATTTTGGCCATGGCCGGAGACATTTTGGCCGTGGCCGGAGACATTTTGGCCATGGCCGGAAACATTTTGGCCGTGGCCGGAAACATTTTGGCCGTGGCCGGAGACATTTTGGCCGTGGCCGGAAACATTTTGGCCGTGGCCGGAAACATTTTGGCCGTGGCCGGAAATATATTTGCCGTGGCTAAAAACATCCTGGACGATATAAATAATAAAAGTTAAATCTTTGATTTTGCGCAACGGATTTGGTTTTTCCGTGATAAGTTTTATTGCAGTTATGCGCGCGCCAACGCTTCATAGATGTGTGTGTGGCGAAATCATTCGGAATCTCCGAATAATCACCGTAAAGAAAATACAAATTCATATTATTTGTTTCCACAACTATCATAATACCGTTTAACTCTTAGTCTTAAAACTTTGGGCGCAAAAGTAATGCAAAAAAATGGAAAACAAAATATTTGGAGAAGTTTTTAAACTAAAAGATTTTTATTATCCGAACTGTGATTCCTTTGATTAAATGAGGGCTATGATTTTCTTTTGCTCGTAAAAGGAATCATAATCCTCATTAAAATCATTCTAATCACAGTTCAGACTTTTAGTTTTCAGTTCACTTCCTGTATTTACAACATTCCGGCAGCGCCTGATAAACCGCATCATCTGCGCGGTACTTTTCCGTATCATGTCCGGCTTTTGCAATCGCTTGGGAAACAGCGTCGATAGAGGTTTCATCTGCATCGAAAGTTAGATGCAAGTCGTTCGTTTCGCTATTCCACGAAGCAGAGGTTACGCCGGCCAGGTGTTGGGCTGCCGTTTCGATTCGCTCCCTGCACATGTCGCAGGAACCTGCTACCCGGATAACGGCATGTTTATCGACGTGCTTATCGGCATGTTTAAGAGGCTTGTTCATCATACTGCGTTTACCTTCCAGTTGGGCGCTGGCGTCGATAGTAAATGCGCCGCTGGTGACAATCTCCTCGCCTTCGGAGAGACCTGACAAGACAATATACGAATGACCGGGCGTAGCTGCAATTTCTATCTCCCGAAGGGTAAAGGCAAGAACATTTGTATGCGCCTGTTTGAGGTAAACGATAGAACGCTTGCCCGTCCAGAGTACGGCTGTTTTGGGAATGACGATGGGATGACCACTCTGCTGCAGGATGGCGTTGACGGTAGCGTGGGCATACATTTCCGGTTTGAGTTGCAGGCCGGAGTTGGGAGTTTCTACCCGTATCCTTGCGGTGCGGGTGGTTTTGTCGAGCACCGGATCAATAAAGGTAATGTTTCCACGAAAGGTTTTACCGGGCAGGGATTGCAGGGTGTATTCGACTTTATTACCGATTTTCAAGTAGGGAAGGTCGGCTTCGTAAGCATCGAACATCGCCCAGACGGAAGAAAGGTCGGCGAGTTTGAACAGTATGCTTCCCGGATTGATGTAATCGCCCTCTTCTACATTTTTGGCGATGACAACGCCACTTGCATCGGCGATGATGTCGACAAAAGGAGATACCTTGCCCGACTGTTCGATAGCGGCAATTTGAGTGTCGGTTAGCTTCCACGACCGGAGTTTTTCACGGGCAGCTTGTAGAATTGCCGGTTGAGCGCTTCCAATCTTTATGGCTTCCAACAGTTCCTGCTGCGCATTGAGCCAATCGGGAGAATAGACGCTGGCAAGGACTTGACCTTTACGGACATTTTCGCCGGTGAAATTGACGTGCAGTTGTTCGATCCGCCCATTGATGTGGGAAACCAGGGAATGGGCAGTACGCTCATTGGCCTGTATAACACCGTAGAGGCTAAGCTCCATCTTCGGATTGCTCCGGCCGACAATCGTTGTCTGGATATTGGCAAGAGCCGCAGCTTCTTCCGACAGTATAATGGCATCTGTATCAATAGCCTCACTCCCACCCCCGCCTGTCTTTAGCGGAATGAGATCCATGGCGCAGATGGGACATTTTCCCTTTTTGTCCTGCCGGATTTGAGGGTGCATAGAACAAGTCCATATCTGCGATGCTTCGGAGTGAGTCTGTGCAGTATCGTCATGTTGATCGGAAGACGGGGCGCTGAGAAATAGCCAGCCAAGGAATAAACCGGCGGCAAGGAAAAGTCCGTAGCGGACGTAAATGTTGAATATTGACTTCATAGGAATTAATAATTAACAGTTAATAATTAATAATTAGCTGACGCTTGTTTTGTGCAATTTTTAGTTCTCATTTAAATACATATTGTGAATCATGGCCACAACCGTGTTGTAGGCGGCAATTGCTTCCGCTTCTTTCAGTTGATAATCCAGTTGTTGACGCTGAACCTGGATGACTGCGCTTAAATCGCTTCTGCTGGAAGCAAATTCGCGGACAAGCAGTTCGCAGGCTGTACACGCCAATGCAGCCTGTTTCCGGTAAAGTTCGATTCGGCGGGAAGCATCGTCTAATTGATGTTTGAATTGGGCTAACTCGGCCTCAAAGTTGAGGAGAGCGTCCGCATATTTCGCTTCCGTTGCCTGTTGTTGAAACGTTGCTTCTTTTTTAGCCGATTTGTATTTTCTGCGGAAAACAGGGATGGTGACGGATAGCATGGGCATTATCATATCTTTACCGTTCATCGCATTCATGCTGTTCATCTCTGTAGAAGCAGCATTTGCTCCTGTTTTGCCAATCAGCATGTATTGCAGGCCAATGCCGAACATGGGATAACTCATCTTATCGGTCATAGCTGCTTTTGCCTTGTATGAGAGCGCTTCTTCTTTTAACATTCCCAGCATCGGATTCTGTTCGCTAACGGAGCGGAGAACAGCTTCCGTATCCAGGATACAGGCCGTTTGTGAAATTTTTTCGGGAATGATAAGCTCTTCGTTTGCAGAACGGTTCAGGAGTGCATTGAAACGTGCTTTGCCGGCGGTGATCTCGGACAGGATGCTCTGGATATTACTTTCCAGTTCTACGATTTCCAACTGGATACGCAGCACTTCCGAGAGGCCGGAAGATGATTGTCCCATGTTGCCGGAGCTATTCATAGAAGACATTGCAGAAGATGCGGAGGGCGACGAAGACGATTGCATCGAAGCATTGCTTCCCTTACCCATGTTCATGCCGGCAGAAGAGCCGCTCATGGCTGCCAAAGAGGTAACAGAAGAGGTGTTGGAAGTGGTGGCGCTGGAAAGATTGCTTCCGGAAAGATTGTTGCCGGAGGAAAATTTCCGGATGGCGAGGGCTTCCAGTTGCGTTAAGAGATTTTTGTTCGACTGGGTGTTGATAAGCTTTTGTTGCAGTGTGCAGAGCGTAAACCATTGGGTTTTAACTTGCAGGTACAAGCGGTTTTTGGCTTCCCGGAATTGCTCAAAAGCCATTTTTGCCATGTGGTGCGCTTCGGTTTCGGCAGCCTTCCGGGTACCAAACCAGGGGAACATTTGCATAAGTTGGAAGCGAGCAATCTCACGTCCGCCAACAATATCCATCGGTTCAAGAAAGAAGCCGATGTCCAGTTTCGGATCTTCGTAGGCGCCGGCTTGCGGTATTTTCTGCAAAGCAGCTTTGTAGGTATGGAAAGCAGCTTCTACGGCGGCATTGTTGGAAGCGGCAATTTGCAGGTAATGATTCAAGGAATCGGATGATTCCTGTGCGGACAGCATCGTTGCAGATAACAGCAACCATAGCGACAAGGCTCTATTGACCTTAAATGTCAGATATCGATATATTTCTAATGGCTTCATGACTTTATTTTTGACGAATGGTTTTTAACTTGGATTTTTCCTTCTCTCCACCAGCATTGCAGCACCGGAACGACGAATATCGTCATAGATTGTATTAACATGCCTCCGAATGTCGGGATTGCCATTGGAATCATGATGTCCGATCCTCTGCCGGAAGAGGTTAATACAGGAAGTAAGGCTATCAGCGTAGAAGCCGTTGTCATGGCTGCGGGACGGACACGCCTTAATCCGGCAAACACTACGGCTTCGCGGATTTCTTCCCTGCTTTTCGGATCTCTTTCGATGAATGTTTCATGGATGTAAGTCCCCATCAACACCCCGTCGCTCGTGGAAATCCCGAACAGTGCGATAAAGCCAACCCATACGGCAATGCTCAGGTTGATGGGATGTATCTGGAACACCTCCCGGATATTCACACCGCCAACAGAGAAATTGAGAAACCAGGATTCTCCATACAGCCATAGCAATATAAATCCTCCGGCAAAAGCGACGAATACTCCCGAGAAATGGATGAGCGAAGCCGTCACCGTTTTGAACTGGAAATACAGGATGAGCAAGATCAGGAATAAACTTAACGGAATGACAATCAGCAAGCGTTTCGTTGCCCGCTCCTGCTGTTCATAATTTCCGGCGAATGTATAGGAAACGCCCTCCGGTAAGCGTATGGCGCCCGAAGCTAATTGATCCTGCAAAAAACGGTCGGCCTCCTTCACGACGTCCACTTCGGCGCTGCCGGCCGCTTTGTCGAAGATGATGTATCCCAGAAGAAAGGTATTTTCACTTTGAATCATTTGCGCTCCTTTAGTATAGTCGATGTCGGCGACTTCCGACAAGGGGATTTGCGCCCCTGTTGCTGTCGGAACGATGAGGCGGGCGAGTGCTTCGGGACTGTCCCGCAATTCGCGCGGATACCTCAGGCGGACAGAAAAACGCTCCCGCCCTTCAACAGTGGTTGTTAGCGACATCCCTCCGACAGCGGCGCTGATAACCTCCTGCAAATCATTGACGGTAATTCCATAACGCGCCATATTCTTCCGGTTGAGCTTGATTTCGAGGTATGGCGCGCCTACCGCCCGATCATAAAATACGGTCGACGGCAAAATGGAAGGAACTTCTTTTAATGCAGCTTCCAGCGTTTTTCCTCCAGCTTCAATAGATTCCAGGTCAGGCCCATACACTTTCAATCCCATCGGCGCACGCATACCGGTCGACAACATCACTAAACGCGCCTCTATCGGCTGTAATTTCGGCGCCGAGGTTAGACCCGGTAAATGGGATACGTTGATGATTTCCTGCCAAATATCATCCGTTGTTCGGATATGACTGCGCCATTGGCGGAAATAATCTCCTTGTGCATCAAGCTGCAAACTGTCTGCCGGAATAAGCCGGAAACCGTCTGCCGGCTGGTAAGTTGTTCCGTCTTTGAGGATGAAAGCGCCTTTTCGGTCAACTCTGAATCGTTGTCGGCGGCCATTTTCGTCCAATATATATTCCGGACGATAGTTGATGGTGTTTTCAAACATCTGCACCGGCGCCGGATCCAGGGCAGAAAGAACACGTCCCCATTTGCCGACGGTGACATCTACTTCGGGAATGTGAGAAATCCGCTTGTCTAATGTTTCTATGAACGCAAGATTTTGGGCAACGCCCGTATGCGGCATACTCGTGGGCATCAGGAGAAACGATCCTTCGTTCAAACTCGGCATAAACTCTTCTCCAATGCCTGACCAAATGATTCCGCCGAACAGGATCGTAGCAACAGGTATTGCCATAAATTTCAATCTGTTGGACAAACACCAGCGCAAAATGCTTTCATAACGCGCTATCAACACCCAGAAAATAGACAGGATAAGCGCTACGCAGACTACAACGGTAAACAAGTTGGCAAATATTCCTGACTGAGGCCCTATCGGGAGCCATTCGGTTGTCAGGAAATAAGCCGCCGCCAGTATCGCAATACCCGCATGGAGGTAAGTCACGGTTTTTTCATGTTTCCAACGATGCGCAAACAGGTTGTTAAGCCCGAACAAAGGCAAGGCGAGCGCAAGATAAACGCCGGTGAACAAAAATAACAGCAATCCACCCGCTACCAATGCAATATTTGCAATCTTACGAATCTTCTTCGATGAAAGATTGACGGAAAACAGGAACCAGGCAATGGTCGGCAATACCGTCATTCCCAGCAGCAGTGCCGATGCGAGCGTGATGGTCTTCGTATAGGCCAGCGGTTTGAAGAGTTTTCCTTCCTGCGCTTCCATAAAAAAGACCGGCAGGAAACTGATAATCGTCGTCAGCATGGCGGTAAACGTGGGCGTAGAAACTTCGCTGATAGCCTTGTATATCAGTCCGGACAAGGCTTTTCCTCTGGAGATGCCCCTGTTTTCCGGACGTTCCAGATGCCGAACGATATTTTCGACGAAGACAATCCCCACGTCGACCATCACGCCGATAGCAATCGCGATGCCGGACAGGGCGACGATATTAGCCTCAATATTCAACCGGTGCATAACAATGAATGTTGCTAACACTGCTGTCGGCAACAAACTGGAGATAACGACAGAAGCACGAAGGTTTAAAACGAGAACGATGATGACAATGATGCAGATAAGTACCTCGTGTATAAGCGTCGATTCCAGCGTTCCGACAGTTTCCCGGATCAATCCCGACCGGTCGTAAAACGGGACAACCGTCACTTTCGAGACACTGCCGTCGGGCAAGATTTTTTGAGGAAGTCCTGCCTGCATTTCTTTTATCTTGGCTTTCACGTTGTTAATAACTTGCATCGGGTTTGAGCCATAGCGGGCTACCACTACGCCGCCTGCGGCTTCCACGCCTTCCTTGTCCAATCCTCCACGACGGGTGGCCGGGCCGAAATTGACGGTAGCGATTTCTTTGATTCTCACGGGAATTCCGTTTCTAACTGTTACAACCGCTTCTTCCAGATCGGAAATATGCTTTATATATCCCAATCCCCGGACAAGATACTCGGCCATATTCATTTCAATTGTTTCCGCACCAATGTCGAGGTTACTTTTTTGTATCGCCGTCATGACATCCATAATCGAAACGTTGAAAGCCCGCAGTGCAGTCGGATTTATCTCTACCTGATATTCCCGGACAAACCCTCCGACAGAAGCAACTTCCGATACGCCAATGGCCGATGAAAAGGCGTATTTTACATAAAAATCCTGAATACTTCGCAATTCGTCCGGATCCCAGCCACCGACGGGTTTTCCGGTTTCAGGATTCCGGCCTTCGAGGGTATACCAGAATATTTGTCCGAGGGCTGTGGCGTCGGGGCCTAATGTCGGCTGCACCTTGTCGGGCAACAGACCGGATGGCAATGCGTTTAATTTCTCCAGGATACGCGAACGGCTCCAATAAAATTCTACATCGTCATCAAATATGATGTAGATGAACGACATGCCAAACATCGATGTGCTGCGTATCGTCTTCACACCCGGAATACCCAGCAGTGAAGTGGTGAGTGGATAAGTAATCTGGTCTTGAATGTCTTTGGGCGACCGTCCCATCCATTCCGTAGCGACGATTTGCTGATTTTCACCGATGTCCGGAATGGCGTCAACAGGAATAGGGTCTTGTTGCAGCACATTCCAGCGCCAATCAAAGGGCGATACTGAAATACCCCATACAATAAGGAGGACAAATAATGAAACAGTTATCAATTTATTGTCAAGAAAATACTGAATGATTTTATTCAACATGGTTTATTTAAATTAGATATTTATAATTGGATATCAACGTCATTGCGAGGACGACAAGCCAAAGCAATCCAAGATGTTAGCTGTTATTGGATTGTTTCGCTGCACTCGCAATGACGCTGCACAGAGCATAACTACGCGCTTTAATTCAAATAATGAAAGTACAAATAAGTGTCAGCAAATCTGTTTTGCATATTACAGGAGTGCCGGGTGGGAAAGTGTATTGTATTTTCCGGAAGATTTCGGGATTTCCCGATAAAAATATCTGATCTGCGGGAATATAAACCGGGTTAGTGCCAATGTTGGAAAGAATTTGCTGTTGTGATACTCGAAAATCGTCGGTTGAGATTTTGATTAAGTGATTAAGACAGCAAGGGGTTTCCGGTTGAGCGATAACTGCAAATTTATCTGCTTTACCTTCCGATGCATGGTTTGTTTGTTCATCTGTTCCGCAGCAACCTGCAGCGGCTTCGCCGCCTGCAATACCGATGGAATGTAAATGTCCGCCACAATAATGAAACGCCCACGTCGTATGCACAGAAGTGAGCGACAAGATGATCAGTAACAGTATAGCGGTTATTCGCCTCATTCTCGAATGTTTTCAGTAGGAATATCCGGCAAAAGTAAGTATAATATAGTAAATTTCCAACAGGCGGATGTGTTTTTTTATAATTATTGAATCTTTTATCTGTATCGTAATCACAAGGTTATCAGCTTATTTATTAACTTTTGAGTATAAGCGTCCCAATTTATACGGTTGATGTTTTTTTCTATCGGATTTGTGATAACTTGTCTAATCTTGTCTATTAAAATTCCAACTATCATGACTGTTATTGCCAGAAAGACAAAATAAATAACCAAAACACATTCATGTCCTGCATAATGTTGTCCAAGTTTATTAATATACGGATATAACCTTGAACCTACAAAACCGTTTTCGTGCAATAGATATACGGCAAGCACCGATTGAGCACACCAATTGATTTGTTTGTTCTGAACTTTGATACTGCGAAAAAACAAAACGAATGCAATGGATGAGATAATCATTAACGGACTATTGTATGGATAAACGTATGTAAACAGCCATTTACGGTCCATATTCAAATGTGTAATACTGAGACTTAAAATCCCTGTTATTATTGAGCACAGCAGATATACACAAATATATATCGTTCTTTTCTTGGCTGTTATCGCATTTTGGGTATGCAAGGCAATAAATCTTCCGATAAAGTATAAAAAGATAAAATTCATTACATTATAGCCACGATTATTAATCTCTCCTTGCCATAGAAAACCACAATAAAACGTTAATATACTCCAGAATAAAAGCAATCCTATATACTCTTTTTTACTGCAATTATCAACAACTTTATTTAACATTGGAGACAGTAAGAAAAGATAAAAATAGCATTTGATAAACCAAAAACCTGATTGTGAAAATGGAAGTAGTGAATATATGACTTTTTTTATGCTTAAATGATCGCCATACGTTACAGATACTACAAGAAATAATACTCCATAAAACGCGCACATGATATACAAGCGAAAGAACCCTTTCCAACTTGTTTTTATACTAAAGTAGCCCGAAATAAGGATAAAACAATTAACGGCAATAACAAAGAAACCATTAAAGAACATGCTATGTTCCTCATAATTACTTGATTTTAATCCATGTACGATAAAGTGATGCAGTATGATATAGAACATGCACACCAATCGCAATAATTCAAAATTGGACTCTCGTGTTTTTGACTGATAAAATGCTACTTGTTTCATATTGTTTTATGATTTCAAAGATATAAAAAATAATTGACATACAATACAATATTTTCTTGAGCATTATGCATTTTTAATATATACATCGAATTACGAACCTAAAATCTCTTTTCGGGTACATCCTGCTTGTAAATTGAACTTACGTTGTTAATAACTTGTCAACAGCCGTTAATTTTTTCTGATAAAAATATTTGACAGATAAGAAATAACAGTTAATATAAAAAATCCGGATAATAACAAAAAAACGAAGCCCTAAATTACTCTTTTTTTATAAGCCATTTTTTCACGATTATTGACAAGCGGATGCTGGAAAATTTTTTAACTTTGCACGCTATTAACCGAATGTTGATAAGATTTTAAAGCACTTTAGCAATCAGTCAATTAATAGATATAGACTTGTCGATAAAATAATGAAAAGTCCGATGAAAACGATGATTACTTAAAAAACAAGTATCAGTTACTTTATTTTTCAACACTATCAACAGGCTATTATTATCATCATTCAATTTTTAAATTAAAAGAATATATATAATAATATGATGTCTGAAAATCTTTCCGGTATACATTTGAAGGATGCCATTGTATCCCTGAAAAAAGAAAAAAATGCTGTTATCCTCGCCCACTATTATCAAACGGGGGAGATACAAGATATGGCAGATTACGTCGGAGACAGCCTGGCGTTAGCTCAGTGGGCTTCAAAGACTGCGGCCGACGTTATTGTACTCTGCGGCGTACATTTCATGGGAGAGACGGCTAAAATCCTTTCTCCCGATAAAAAGGTGCTGGTACCTGACCTCAATGCCGGTTGTTCGTTGGCCGACAGTTGTCCGGCAGAGGAATTTGAAAAGTTTGTCAAAGAACATCCCGGTTATACGGTTATTTCGTACGTGAATACTACGGCAGCCGTCAAGGCGCTTACGGATGTAGTGGTGACTTCTACCAATGCTAAACAGATAGTAGACAGTTTTCCCAAAGATACGCCTATTATTTTTGGCCCGGACAGAAATCTTGGAAATTATATTAACAGTATTACCGGAAGAAATATGCTGCTTTGGGATGGCGCTTGCCATGTGCATGAACAGTTTTCTCTCGAAAAAATAATTGCATTGAAAGCAACTTATCCTCAAGCATTGATACTGGCGCATCCGGAATGTAAGGCGCCTGTCTTGAAGATAGCTGATTATGTGGGTTCTACCGCTGCACTGTTGAAATATGCTACCGCTTCGCCTGTTCAGGAGTTTATCGTTGCTACGGAATCCGGCATCCTGCATGAAATGCAGAAGAAAAACCCCGCCAAGACATTTATTCCCGCTCCTCCGAACGACAGTACCTGTGCCTGTAATGAATGTAATTTCATGCGCCTGAATACGATGGAGAAACTCTACAACTGCCTGAAATATGAAATTCCTGAAATATTTGTCGACAAAAAAGTGGCAGAAAAAGCCGTTAAACCCATCAGAAAAATGCTGGAATTATCGGAAAAACTGGGACTTTGATAGAGACTTTTATATAAGCGCGTTAGCCCTGTTTAATGCATCGTTAATATTGCTGCATACATTGTCTTCGCCTATCTTGTTGATAAATCCCGTTTTTTTCATCATAGATTTGACTTCTTCATTTACGCCGGATAGTACGATCTTGATTTCCTTTTGCTGAGAAATTCGCAATAAACTTTCCAGGTTGTGCAAACCAGTGGAATCCATGAAAGGAACTTTTCTCATGCGTATGATTCGTATTTTGGGCTTGCTTTTTCCAATCTGTTTCATGCTTTCGTCGAATTTGTTGGCAATTCCGAAGAAAAACGGGCCGTTTATTTCGTATATTTCTACACCTGCGGGAATGATTAGTTTTTCCAAATCGTTGACTACATCTGTTTCGGAAGCTACATCCAACTCATCTTTAATAACAGATATTTGCGTACTTTCCATGATTCGCCTCATGAAAGAAAGTGTAGCGATGAGCAATCCTATTTCGATAGCGATGGTCAGGTCGAACAAGACTGTCAGGAAGAAAGTTACCAGCAACACTGTGACATCCGATTTGGGATTTTTCATCAGCGAGCGAAAAGTTCGCCATTCACTCATGTTGTAAGAAATGATAACCAGTACTCCGGCCAGACAAGCCATGGGAATATGCTTGGTGAGGGGAACTAAAAACAGTAAAATAAGCAACAGGACAATGGCGTGTATAATGCCGGCTACCGGTGTTTTTCCACCATTGTTGATATTGGTCATTGTTCGTGCGATGGCTCCCGTGGCCGGTATTCCTCCCAGAATAGGCGTAACAATGTTGGCTATCCCCTGCCCTATCAGTTCCGTGTTTGAATCATGTTTATCTCCTGTTACACCGTCGGCTACTGTGGCAGATAATAATGATTCTATGGCACACAGCATGGCGACGGTGAAAGCGGAAGGTAATAACTCGTTGATAAGTTCCATGTTGAAAGATAAATGTACAGGTTTGGGTAATGAAGCGCTAATTTCAAATCTATCTCCAATAGTTTCTATCGCTCCTATTTGAAAGTAATTTTTCAGGATGTACACGATCAGCGTCATGACGATGATAGAAACAAGAGAACCTGGTATTTTTTTGATAAACTTCGGCGTCAGGATAATGATGAGTATGCTGAGTATCCCTATCAGGATAGCCCATAAATTGACTGTGTCGAAAACTTCTCCGTAAGCAATCCACTTCGAGATAAATTCTGCCGGCACGACATCCATCGTTAAACCAAAAAGATCTTTCATCTGTGTCGTGAAAATGGTCAATGCGATACCGCTGGTGAAACCTACTACTATTGGATAAGGAATAAATTTGATGACTGTTCCTAATTTCAAGATTCCCATCAACAGTAAAATGAATCCTGCCATGATCGTGGCAATGATCAATCCTTCGACCTGAAATTTCTGAATAATTCCATAAACGATGATGATAAAAGCGCCCGTAGGCCCTCCAATCTGTACGGAACTTCCTCCGAAAAAGGAAATCAGAAAACCTGCTATGATAGCTGTTATCAAACCTCTTTCGGGATTGACGCCCGAAGCTATACCAAAAGCAATAGCCAAAGGTAATGCAACGATACCTACAATAATGCCGGCCATTAAGTCGGCCATAAATTTTTCTTTGGAGTAATTTTTTAGAGCACTGAATAATCTGGGTTGGAATTGAATATCTAATTTCATTTTAATGCAATTGTTTAAAAAGAATCCGCAAAAGTACAGGAAATTTTTGTAAATAACACACCGATGGATAAAAATTTCCTGGATTGCTTTAGGCTATCGTTTTCGCAATGACGATGCTTCCTGCATGTCATTGCGATCCACTTGTGGCGAAGCAGTTCGGACAATTCGCAAAAGAAAAAATTCATAGAGAAAATTTTTATCTTAAATCTTTGAATAAACCAATAAGATTTTTTACATTTGTACTTTCTATATTTGAAGGGCATTATTAATTTTATTAGAACAGAAAAATGGAAAAAAGTTTGAAAGGAACTCGTACAGAGCAAAATCTGTTAAAATCGTTTGCAGGAGAATCCCAAGCAAGAAGCAGGTATACTTTTTTTGCAAGTGTAGCAAAAAAAGAAGGTTATGAACAAATAGCAGGAATTTTCCTTGAAACGGCAGAACAGGAAAAGGAACATGCTAAAAGATTTTTTAAATTCCTGGAAGGAGGAATGGTAGAAATAACCGCTTCTTATCCCGCCGGTGTTATAGGTACTACAGCCGAAAATTTGGCCGCCGCCGCCGAAGGCGAATTGGAAGAATGGAGTATTCTTTACAAAGAATTTGGCGAAGTTGCCGAACAGGAAGGTTTTTCCCGCATCGCCACGGCATTCAAGATGATTGCTAAAGTAGAAGTCGAACACGAAATAAGATACCGCAAATTACTGGCCAAATTGGAAGCCGACAAGTTCTTTGAACGTGAAGAAGAAATAGAATGGCAATGTCGAAACTGCGGATATGTGCACAAAGGTAAAAAAGCGCCCGAAAAATGTCCGGCATGTGAACATCCGAAAGCGTATTTTGAGCCGAAGAAAAATAACTATTAACTTACTTATATGGTGAAAAGAGGCTGCTTCAACAGCCTCTTTTGCTTTTTTATATATTAAAGTTTTTTTATACGTTAAATCGGAAGTGCATGATGTCGCCATCTTTTACAACGTATTCCTTACCTTCAATATTTATTTTACCTGCTTCTTTACAGGCGCTTTCCGATCTATAGTGGATGAAATCTTCATACTTGATGACTTCTGCGCGGATAAATCCTTTTTCAAAATCTGTGTGTATAACTCCGGCGCATTGAGGAGATTTGCTCCCCCGTTTGTAAGTCCATGCGCGAACTTCCGGTTCGCCTTGTGTGATAAATGTTTCGAGATTCAGCAGTTTATAGGCCGATTTGATGAGGCGGTTTGCTCCCGATTCTTCCAAACCTATTTCGTTCAGAAACAATTGTCTTTCTTCATAAGTATCCAGTTCGGCTATTTCCGACTCTATTTTGGCTGCGACGATAAGTAATTCGGCGTTTTCTTCGCGAGTAGCTTCGCGAATGGCAGTTACATAATCATTGCCGGTTGTAGCGGATTGTTCGTCGACATTGCAAACATATAAAACAGGCTTGTAAGTCAGAAGATATAATTCTTTAGCAATTTTTTCGTCATCTTTGTTGTCGAAAGTGACCGTTCGGGCAGATTTTCCCTGCTCCAATGCTTCTTTGAAACGGATCAGTACATCGTATACGGCTTTTGCAGCCTTGTCGCCTCCTGTTTGCGCTTGTTTTTGGACTTTGGAGATGCGGGAATCTACGGTTTCGAGATCTTTTATTTGGAGTTCGTAGTCGATGATTTCTTTGTCCCGTATGGGATTAACGCTTCCATCGACATGTGTTACGTTTTCATCGTCAAAACATCTTAGAACGTGTAAAATAGCGTCTGTTTCCCGAATGTTTGCCAGGAATTTATTTCCTAAACCCTCTCCCCTACCCGCTCCTTTTACCAAACCGGCAATATCGACAATTTCTACGGTAGTCGGAACTATGCGCTGAGGGTTGACGAGTTCGGCTATCTTTGTAAGCCGTTCGTCGGGTACGGTAATTACGCCTACATTTGGCTCTATTGTACAGAAAGGAAAATTTGCCGCTTGCGCTCTTGCATTGGACAAACAGTTGAAAAGTGTTGATTTACCTACATTTGGCAGGCCTACGATGCCACATTGCAATGCCATGTTATATGTTTACAAGTTTTTTTCTGCTGTCCCACCAAGATTCGAACTTAGACTGGCTGAACCAAAATCAGATGTGCTACCATTACACCATGGGACAATCCTGTGCCTTTCAAAAAAGCGCTGCAAAGATAGCGTACTTTCCGGAAAGTACAAACCTTTTCAGAGATTTTTTTATTTAGCAATCAGCAGGAAGTAATTCTTTTTACCTTTTTGAGCCAGTAAATATTTGTCGTTTAAGAGATAAGAATGATTGATTATTTCGTCGAAAGCCATCAATTTTTCTTTGTTGACAGCAGTTCCTCCGCTTTGTGTCGTCTTCTTCATTTCTGCTTTGGATGGGAATACAGCGGCTTGTTCCGTCAATAATTCTACCGCCTTGATACCTTTTTGCAGCTCTTCTTTGGAAATTTCAAATTGAGGAACACCTTCAAATACAGACAATAGCGTTTCTTCATCCAATTTTTTCAGTGTTTCGGATGTAGAATTACCGAACAGGATACTGGAAGCTTCAACGGCGGCCTGATAGTCTTCTTTAGTGTGTACCATGATTGTCACTTCTTCGGCCAGTCTTTTTTGCAGCGGGCGGAGATGTGGCGCTGTCCTTTGTTCTGCTATCAGACTTTCGACTTCTTCTTTCGATAGAAAAGTGAAAATTCTGATATACTTTTCTGCATCTGCATCGCTTACGTTCAACCAGAATTGGTAGAATTTATAAGGAGAAGTGTATTTCCGGTCTAACCAAATATTACCGGATTCTGTTTTTCCGAATTTTCCGCCGTCGGCTTTAGTGATGAGCGGACAGGTTAATGCGAATGCTTCGCCACTTTCTTTCCGGCGGATGAGTTCGGTACCGGTGGTGATGTTGCCCCATTGGTCGGATCCTCCCATTTGCAGTTTACAACCATATTCTCTGTATAGAAAAAGAAAATCGTAGCCTTGCATGAGCTGGTAGGAAAATTCCGTGAAAGACATACCAACGTTGGATTCCGTGCTGAGCCTTTTTTTGACGGAATCTTTCGACATCATGTAATTGACTGTAATATGTTTTCCAATGTCGCGAATGAAATGCAGAAAGGAATAGTTTTTCATCCAGTCGTAATTATTTACCAGAAGGGCTTTATTGGGTTGATCTGATTCAAAATCAAGGAACTTGGCCAATTGCATCCGAATTCCCTCCTGATTTTTGCGTAAAGTCTGTTCGTCAAGCAGGTTACGTTCCTGCGATTTCATGGATGGATCGCCAATCATACCGGTAGCGCCGCCAACCAGAGCGATGGGACGATGACCTGCCCGTTGAAAATGTTTTAACATCATGACACTGACCAGATGTCCGATGTGCAGTGAATCGGCTGTCGGGTCTATTCCCACATAGGCAGAGGTCATTTCCTGTTGGAGTTGTTCTTCCGTGCCGGGCATCATGTCGTGAATCATGCCGCGCCATTTCAATTCTTCTACGAAATTCATTGTTGATAAACTTAAAATGTGTGCAAAGGTAATGAAGAATTGGGAATTGGAGGTTAGAAATGAAGGATTATTTCAATCAAGCATCAATCAAACAATACTTCTCGCAGTTTTGGGCGATTTGTGTGATCAATGATTCTTCCGACAAACCGATACACTTGGCGACTTTTCTGTAGACTTCCTGAATGGAAATATCGGTCGTGTCGGTTTCCAAAAAGAATTTATTCGGCGAAATTTTCCGAACAGTTTCTTCGTTGAAATGACTGCCGAAGGAAAGGAGAAAATTCTGTCTGATAAGTTGTTCCGCTTGTTGCGGATTGCCTCTGAATCCGTGAATAATCCATGCTTGTTGCGGTTGGATTGTCTTGCGCAAAGCAATCAGTTCGTCGAAAGCTTTCACGCAGTGGATGATCAGGGTTTTGTTGAATTTTTCACTGAGGTCTATTTGTGAGCGAAAAGCACGGAGTTGCAATTCCCAAGGCGTCTTGCAACATTTGTCCAAACCACATTCTCCAACGGCTTTCACGCAGTTGAACGGAATGTTTTGTTCCATAAATCGGAGATGTTTGTCAAGGAGATTCCCGTCGATTTTCCAGGGGTGAATGCCGATGCTGTAATTTGTCTGTAAGTCTAAACTGTAGCAGCAAATGCAATCGGAAACATTCAGGTTCCGAATAACGGTTACGCCTTTTTCGTGTAAACAGGGCTGATGATGGGTGTGAATATCAACATACATGTTAAACAAATTAAGGTACCGGATCATACCCCTGCCCTCCCCAGGGATGACAGCGAACAATCCTTTTTACCATAAGCCAACCGCCTTTCAACGCGCCATATTTTTGAATTGCCTCAACAGCGTATTCCGAACAGGTTGGTGTGAACCTGCAAGTAGGCGGTTTTATTGGAGAAATACAGTATTTGTAGAAATAAATTGGCAGCAAGACAATATAAGCGCATATTTTTTTCATGAAAACTTTTCTGAAAATTTCTCTGAAAACTTCTCTCTGTGTATGGAGTTCAGCGCTTTTTTCACGCCCTTTTCTACTTCCTGGTAGGTAGATTGCTCTTTGTGGATGTAAAGAAATGCTATTTGTAACGAATATCCGCTTAGTTCGGCAGAAGCTGCAAGAGTGGATTTATTCAGACGATAGCTTTCCCGGATCAATCTTTTGATGCGATTTCTGTCAACTGCCTTTTTGAAATGTCTTTTGGGAACGCTGATGAGTATGGAAACTCCCGTTTTTTCCGGATCACAGTCGGTTACAACATATACCACGCGCAAAGGAAAAGCCAAAAAAGCATTTCCTTCAGCAAATAATTTTTCAATATCCTTTTTATTGGATATGCGTTCTTTTTTAGAAAGCGTATGTTTATTTTTTTCCATTCTTCGAAGCCGACTTCAGGAAGTTCTCCAAAGCTGCAGTCATCGAAGGAGCATGCTCGTTAGGCGCTTCAATATCTAACCGTAAACCTGCATCCTTAACGGCTTTTGCTGTTGTAGGGCCAAAACTTCCGATGATAATATTGTTTTGTTCAAAATTCGGGAAGTTTTTTGTCAAAGAAGCAATACCCAATGGAGAAAAAAAGAGCAACAAATCGTAGTCGAAAGGTTCTTTATCGGTAAAATCGTTACTGACTGTCCGATACATTGTTACCTTGGTGTAATTGATTCTTTTAGCATCGAGTAAATGTAACAAATCATCTTTATGTATATCCGAAACCGGAACTAAATAAGTCTCTTTGTTGTGTTTGCCAACCGGGATTATTAATCCCTCGATTTTTCCTGTGGAACCGAAGAATATTTTCCGCTTTCTATAAATGATATATTTTTGTAAATAGACGGCAATTGATTCGCTTATACAGAAATATTTCATAGTTTCCGGAATCTGAATACGCATCTCTTCACAGATTTTGAAGAAACAGTCGATCGCAGTTTTTGCAGTAAAAATTATCGCCGAATAGTCCAGAATATTTATCCTTTGGCCTCTAAATTCTTTCACAGGCAAAGACTCTACTTTAATAAACGGCCTGAATACAACTTCTACGCCATATTTTTCTGCAATATCATAATAGGGCGATTTTTCGGTAGATGGTTTAGGCTGCGAAACTAATATTTTTCTTATTTTCAACTCCATAAAGTACCTTTTTCCAAGACAATCTCAAATGCCAAAATCGAACCTTTATACAGTAAAAATAGCGGTACGATTTCTTGGGCGCAAAGGTACAAAAATAAATAATGCAAATCTGTTATCCTTTTAAAAAATATCGCGTACGATTTGTAAATAATGATTATACGGGTTGCAAAAAACCACAATAAAATGAGGTAAAAGTTGAAATAATATAAATTTTGGACGAAATAGAGTAAAATACCGAATACAAAAAGAAATGTACCACTGAGAAAAATCAGGTAACTCCACGATTCTATCCAGAGCGCGCTTTGCAGTTTGCTGAAGAACACATAAGCGACAATTTTATAAATCAACCATTTGTATATCAAATAAATAGCAATCAATAAACAAAAACAGCCGATACAGGTCAACGTGTTTGTGACGGAAATATTAACAATATCCTCTTTCCGGGAGATACATGTGAACAGCAAAACGGACGATACAGTGATAAACAGGATTAAAAAAAGCAGTTTATTAAAGAAATCATTACTGGTTGTCTCGTAAAATGTGTTTTGCTTGGATTTCATTAAAAAAATGTCGTCGACCATCGACTTAATCATTCGTTTGCCTCGAACAAAAACGAAAGAAATCATCAATAAACAGCATAAAAAGATGAGGAAAATAAGGTTATCGCCTGCCGCTTTAGCAGGTCGTTCGATGTTTGGAAAGGCTTCGTATGCCGGACGTTGGATAGTTTGTGCGGAAAGGCGGGCGCTATCCACAACCGTGCTGTCGGCAAAAAATAAAATTGTTTGCGGAGCTTGTTGAGATGTAACCTGTATACTATCCGTTGTCTGAAGACTGTCTGTATCTATATTGATTTCCGGCATGATGTATATTCGAGGATTAGCGCCACGTTTTTGCTTCTTCGATGATGGACAGCGCCTCTTTGGGCGAAGATGCAACCTGATAAATGTGTTGATGTTGCAGATACATGAAATTTTCCCGGATGGCTTTTTCAAGCATCCTCAACAAATCGTCGTAATAATTGTGAATATTCAGAATAACAATCGGTTGCGTGTACAGTCCTAATTGTTTCCATGTGATAATTTCCAGTAATTCTTCCAGCGTGCCGATGCCGCCGGGGAGGGCGATGCAGGCATCCGATTTTTCGGCCATCAGTTGTTTCCGGGTGTGTATATCGTTGGTCACAATCATCTCCGTCAAGTCCGGGTGTGACCATCCTTCTTCAACCATGAAGCGTGGAATGATCCCAGTGACTTTCCCACCGGATTCCAATATGGCGTTAGACAGCGCCGCCATCAACCCTCTATTGCCCGCCCCATTGATGCAGGCTATATTTTTTGCGGCCATCAAACGTCCTAATTGTTGGGCTTCTGCTGTATATATGGACGCAATCTGTGAACTGGACGCGCAATAAACTGTAATCGTTTTCATTCGGTTTTCATCCTGATTTTTATCCGATGAATTTTTCATTTAACATCAATTATGGGTGCAAAATGTCCATCGACCGGCAAAGTTAATTATCTTTGCACGACAAAACAAATAAGTTATAAGATGTTTAAGTTTTTGCTCGTCATAATTTTATTTTTTTTATTGATGGCTATCCTTTTAGGTTTCTCTTTCGTGAGAGGACTGAAAAACCTGATTTTTGGTTCGTCCAGCAGGCAACAATCTTATAAATCTACCCGTTCTCAAAAGCAATATCAACAAAAAGCGCAAAAAGAGGAAGCTAAAATAGTCCGCAAGCTAATGGAAGATGCGGAATATGTGGATTATGAAGAAGTGAAAGATTGATTATCTTTTGTTTTTGAAGAAAGTTCTCATCAATGCGGCCGATTCGTCCGCCAAAACACCACTGGTAATTTTTGTTTTAGGATGAAAGACAGAAGAGCCTGTCAAATGGTATCCTCTTTTTTCGTCGGTGGCGCCGTATACTATTCGATCTATCTGCGACCAGGATAGCGCTCCGGCGCACATGAGGCAAGGCTCTAATGTTACATACAATGTGCAATTAATCAGATATTTACCTCCCAAAACGTGTGCAGCTATCGTGATCGCCTGCATTTCTGCATGGGCGGTTACATCGTTCAGGCGTTCCGTCATGTTATGCGCTCTGGCGATGATTTTTCCTTGACAAACGATGATGGCGCCAACGGGGATCTCTCCTTCTTCGAAGGCTTGTTGGGCTTCAAGGAGCGCTTGTTTCATGAAATGGGTATCGTTTGGTGCTGTCATTTTTGCTACAAAAATAAAATCTTATTCGGGAATAAAAAAGAAAAAATGTACTTTTGTAGCGGATAAAAAAGGAAATAATGGCAGAACATAATATACTGGGAAATAAAGGAGAAGAAATAGCTGTTGATTTCCTGAAAAACAAAGGCTATCGTATCCTGAACACAAATTGGCGAAAAGGTAGATATGAGTTGGATATCGTGGCTTGTTTTAATGAGGAACTGGTTGTTGTTGAGGTAAAAACCCGGTCGGACAACAGTATCATCGCTCCGGAAGAAGCTGTTGATCGAAAAAAAATTCTTCATATCGTGGCTGCGGCCAACAAATATGTTTGTTATTTCGACATCGATCTACCCGTCAGGTTTGATATTATTGCCATAACAGGAGGAAAAATCGAACATATTGAGGATGCTTTTTATCCTCCGGCGATGTTCGACAAGTCGTAAAATACATCGTAAAAACACATTATAAAACACGATGAATGTAGAAGAATTATATGAAATTTGCATGTCCATAAAAGGGGCTGAGGACACATTCCCTTTTGATGACGTATCGCTTGTTTTCAAGGTGATGGGCAAAATGTTTGCCCTGTTGCCTTTGGATGCCGACAGCTTACAAATCACTCTCAAATGCGATCCGGATGTAGCCGTTGAACTGAGAGAGCAGTATACCTGTGTGGAAGCGGCATACCATTTCAATAAAAAATACTGGAATACAATTTATGTGAACGGAACAATGAGCAAAGAAGAAATTGTCCGTTGGGTGAATCATTCCGTAGCAGAAGTTATCAAAAAACTCCCTAAAAATCAGCAACTGGAATATGAGCATTTGTGATCCGTCTTTTATTTATGTACCGGAAACAGCGTCGACCAATACATGCCTGAAGGCATTGAACCGACAACAGATTTTGAAGGAAGGTACGGTGGTATATACCTCAAACCAAGTGTCCGGAAGAGGGCAGGTCGGAACTTCATGGGAATCCGAACCTGGTAAAAACCTGACGTTTAGTATCATCCTGTTTCCGCAGAAAATCCCTGTGAATCGGCAGTTTATCCTTTCTCAACTGGTGTCGCTCGCTGTCCGGGATGTGCTTTCGGAAGCGGTGGATTTTATTTCCGTCAAATGGCCGAATGATATTTATTATAAAAATCAAAAAATAGCCGGAATACTGATTGAAAATGATATAGAAGGAGATAGCATTTCTGTATCCATTATGGGTATTGGTTTGAATGTTAATCAACGGGTTTTTCTCAGCGATGCTCCGAATCCGGTATCTCTTTGTCAGATTACGAATAAGGAGTATGATTTACAGTTGTTGATGCAACGAATCGTTGACCGTTTGTTGTTTTTGTATGAAGAAGTAAACGAAAATCGGCAGGATGACATTATTTCCCGCTATAAAGAATCCTTGTACCGGAAAGACGGTTATCATCTTTTTTCCGATAAAAACGGTATATTTATGGCCACAATTGAAGATATAGAACCTGCCGGTGCGATTGTTTTGCGTACCAAAGAAGGCGAACGCCGAAAGTATCTTTTTAAGGAGGTTACATTAAAAATTCCCTGACTTTCTTTTTAAGTTCTTCTTTTATTTCCGTCCATGTTTGCCCTTTGAGGCTGACAGGCTCGTCGCTTTTGTCGGCATCGTCGAAATAAATTATTGCCTGAGGAATGGAAATCAACAGCATCTGACTTGGAAATTTCGCTTTATGAAATTCAATCATATCCGATAATTTATAATGTTGCAGCAACTCATACAAGTCCCAGAAATCTTTCTTTTTTCCTCTGCCAAGAATTGCCTGAATCTTCATAGCAATCAAATCACGGTCGTCATACATGCGTATCTTATCCCATACCTTTACCGGATACAATATTGGATTGGGATAGTGCACAATATCTACTTTTACTCCACTGATTTGACAAAAAATGCCCCATTTAGTGAAATTTCCTTCATATACAAATGCCTTGCCAAATGAACGTTGCAGCGTATCAATAATTGGTTGATGTTCAAATTGATCCACACAAAACAGGTCTAAATCAATCGAAGTGCGATGTCCGTATTTCAAGGCAAGCGCAGTTCCTCCAACCAAATGAAATGATTGAAGCTCCGGTATCTCCATCAAGGATCTCAATAAGGATAAAGTCCCGGGTATAACTGTCTGAGTTTGTAGCATCTGAAATTTTCTACAGGTTTGTCAATCACAGCGGCAGCAAGCAACATTCTATGTTCCATCAAAAATTTTGCATCAGTCAATGCTTCCGACACTTTGCCGTCTCCATAATATCGCCTGCATTGCCGTATATCGTCCACATCGCCGCGGTCGAACACGCGCTCAATAATAAAATCGGCATATTTGTCGTAGTCGAGTTTATCAAAATCTACATCCCAGAAAATTCGTCGATTAAACTTGGGAAGTTTGCCGCCCGGCCCTTCCAGCGGATAGGGATTCTGAGATTGTTTGATAAAAAGATTTGTATTCTCGGTTTTCATTTTCTGATGTGACTATTAAACAATATGCAAAGGTAGTGCAATTTTTAAAATCTCCGGTTGATTTCGGATAAATTTGCCTTCGCTTTTGTTAACTCATTTAATGTCTTCTTTTTTTGTTCTAATTGATGTTCTATAATCAAGTCATAGTCGCTTTTATTGTCACCAATTTTACTGAATACTACAAAAAGTTCGAGCGATGTTAGAAATAAAAACAATAGAAGATAAAAAATGCCTGCTTCTAATCTTGTAAAAACGATTTCAAACATTGCTCGCAATTCTTCCAAAAACCCCTGTTTTTCTCCCAATTCAATTCTTAATTTATCTTCTATCTCAATTTTATCTTTATTGTCTTTTTCTTGCAAATTTCTCAAACGTTCAAGATTGCTGTTGTTCATTTCCACTTGTTTCTTTTTGGGATTCTCAAATATATTTTCTGTTTTAGTTACAGTACGAGAAGTTGGTCTGTTTGTGCTGTCTTTTGTAGTGGAAGTATTATAAGAAGCCACTGTGTATGTTGGTTTTTTAGCAATTTCTTCATATAATAACATATTCGCATTATCCAATGAATCTATTTCCATCTGTCTTTTCTGAATAATCTTGTCTTTTTGCGCGATACGATTAGGAAATTGTTCATTAACTTGTCGATCAACAATTTCAATCATTTTTTTCTCAATATCATCTTTAAAAATGATTTGATCAATAATTGCAGATCCGATTAGTGCCATTATAGATGCAATTACAATTCTAAATATTGCAAGCCTACAATTTTTTCCCACAGTAAGAATAATCTGTCTTTCTATCTGCAAAACAACTATAATCATAACAACAGCAGTAATCACACATCCCCACCAAGGTGCATTAACGTAGCGTTCTGCAAATAAATAGCCAATAAGTCCCCAAAGGATTATCAATATTAACAATGCTGAAGTGTATTTTTTTAGTTGTTTACGACTTGCCTCCGTACAAGATTGTAAAATACGAAAATTCCAACCTGTGAGCAGGCAACCAATTTTTGTCCACCAATTTTTCATAATATGTCAATTTTCAAGTTTTGCAATGAAAGCGAAGCAAGCCCGCGTGTAAAGCCTACTTCATACGATTTAAAGATACCTGTCATATACAATTCTTCGTTATCGAGATCTTGTTTCATTTTATTGAGTTCTTCGATATGTTTTTCATAAATTCCCTTTTCGGATTTCAAACGTTCTACCAAATCGGTTAGACCAGCATCGCCCCGTGATTGAATGTGAAAATTTATTCTTTGCAGCATATCCTCATATTTTCGTAAAACTTGTTTGAATTTTACTTCCAAGTTGCTGCGGATAATTGCCAAATTTATTTCTTTATGCGACTTGTCGGGATTAGTTAAAGCATCACGATATGCTTTGTTCTCATAATCCGCTTTTAAAAAATCGTAAATGATGTCAATTGGCAGTTTAGAGCCAAATTCAACCGAATAAGTTGAATTTTTCTGTTCGGACGGTTCGGAGTTGTCTATAAAATCTTCTTCTTTAATTTCAGGAAGAGTTTCTTTGTTTTCAACATTTTCTTCCACCATTCTTTCTTCCTTTTTGAATAAATTGAAAAATCCCATTGTTATAAATATTTAGATATTAGTAAATTAAATATATTTGATAGGTACTTGATAGCGATAATGTCCTCGATTATGACAACTTTCACAAAGTGTTACAAGATATTTATCTTCGTAATTCCATGGTTCCACGTGTGTCTCTAATCGCTTTATAAAATGGTACTGTTTGTGATGTATACATAATTTTCCATTTGATTTGCCACAAATGACACATCTGTTATTGTCGCGTGCCAAAATTCGTTTTTTCTTTTCCAACCAACGAGGGTCGAACAATTTTTCTCCGTAAGTTACTTTCATTGTTTTATTGATTTATTGGCATAAAAAGAGCGTGGAACAACCTTATCTGAACATCAGGTTTCCACGCCTACAACTCCGACAAGTTACTCCACGCCGCATACAGCGACGTTAGCTAACTTATTCTTGAGTTGTTGCCTCAAAAGAGGTCTATTTTGTGGAAAATGATGTTCCAAGAACAAATAGCAAACGCTACTTTTTTATATGTCTTTTGTTTTGTCCCGCAAGCAAAATGCTTTTGTTTATGCCATATTTATATTTTTAATTCGTCCAACAATAATTTGTATATATTTCTTTTCGATATTTTGCATTGTTTTATCGTCTTTTCAATCCACAAAAATAGATATTAATCTTGATTAGTCAAAATTTATTTGTACTTTTGCTAAAATTAAACGCGATATAATGTACAAAAGAATACTGTTAAAATTAAGCGGAGAGTCCCTGATGGGCGAAAAACAATATGGCATAGATGAATCCCGTTTACAGGATTACGCTTTACAAATCAAAGAAATTGCCGGTATGGGCGTCCAAGTAGGCATTGTTATCGGCGGCGGAAATATTTTTCGTGGCTTGACCGGAACATCCAGAGGTTTTGACCGCGTGAAGGGAGATCAGATGGGCATGTTGGCAACAGTTATCAATAGTCTGGCATTGAGTTCCGCCCTCGAGAAATCAGGAGTGAAAGCCAAAGTGTTTACTGCTGTCAATATGGCTCCCATCGGTGAACTTTATACGAAAACAAAGGCTATGGAAGCCATGGAAAACGGTACAATTGTGATCATTGCCGGCGGCACCGGAAATCCGTTTTTCACGACTGATACCGCCTCTGCTCTCAGAGGTATTGAGATAGAAGCCGACGTTATGTTGAAAGGAACGCGAGTAGACGGTATCTATACTGCCGATCCGGAAAAAGATGCTTCGGCCGTTAAATTTGATGAAATTACTTATGATGAAATTTATCGGCGCGGACTCAAAATCATGGATTTAACCGCCACTACCATGTGCAGGGAAAATGATTTACCGATCATTGTTTTTGATATGGACACATCGGGAAATCTGAAGAAAGTAATGTCAGGCGAAAAAATAGGTACAATCGTTCACAATTAAATAAAAAAATACTTATGGCAGATGTAAAATTGTTAGAAAATGCAGCGGAAGACAAAATGCAACACAGTGTTGAATTTCTGGAAGAATCGTTAGCTCATATCCGCGCCGGAAAAGCAAATCCACGCATCCTGGATGGCGTTAAAGTAGATTATTATGGGAGTTTAGTCCCCTTGTCCAATGTGGCTACCATCAACACACCGGATGCTAAAACCATTACCGTAATGCCGTGGGAGAAAAATATGCTGCGCGTTGTAGAAAAAGCAATCATGGATTCGGACGTTGGCATTACTCCCGAAAATAACGGAGAAATCATTCGTTTAGGGATTCCTTCCTTGACAGAAGAACGTCGTAAGCAATTGGTAAAGCAGTCTAAAACAGAAGCTGAAAATGCCAAGATCAGCATCCGTAACGCCCGTCGCGATGCAATTGAAGCCGTAAAAAAATCCATTAAAGACGGTACGCCGGAAGATGTTGCCAAAGATTGTGAGGCAATCCTCCAAAAGATTCACGATAAATTTATCAAGAAAGTAGATGATTTGTTTGCCGCTAAGGAAAAAGAAATCATGACAGTCTGAAAAACTTGTCTTTCGTCACTTTATGAATGGTTTAATAGTAAGAAATACAGGAAGCTGGTATCAGGTAAAGCTTGATGATGACCGGATGATTGATTGTAAAATTAAGGGAAATTTTCGCTTGAAAGACATCAAAAGCACGAATCCGATCACGGTGGGCGACCGGGTATCCATCATTGATAATGAAGAAGGCGTTGCGTTGATTGACGGTATTGAGGAGCGGAAAAATTATATCATCCGCCGCTCCTCCAATCTTTCCAAGCAATCGCATATTATTGCTTCCAATCTGGATCAGGTTTTTTTGATTGTCACGGTCAATTATCCTGTTACTACAACCACTTTTATTGACCGTTTTTTAGTTTCTGCAGAAGCTTATCGTATTCCGGTTTCTTTGATATTTAACAAGATAGATAGATATGACGCCGACGATTTGGAGTATTTGGCCGGTTTGATCCATTTGTATGAAACGATCGGTTATCCCTGTCATAAAATTTCTGCCCTTCAAGATGATGATTTGACTTTGCTGGAGCATCTTTTGAAGGGCAAAATAACCTTGTTGTCCGGACATTCGGGAGTAGGAAAATCAACCATAATCAACCGCATTTTGCCCGGAACCGGCCTGAAAACCGGCGAAATATCGGAATATCACAACAAAGGGATGCATACGACCACTTTTTCTGAAATGCTGGAACTCCCTTCCGGTGGCTATATCATTGATACTCCGGGAATCAAGGGATTCGGATTGATTGATATGGAAGATGCGGAAGTTTCTCATTATTTTCCGGAAATATTCAAAGTTTCCGAAAAGTGCAAATTCAACAACTGTACACATCGCCATGAGCCGGACTGTGCAGTCTTGAAATCTGTTGAAAATCATTATATTAGTGATTCCCGCTACCACAGTTATTTAAATATTCTTAAAGATAGAGAGGAAGGAAAGTACAGGGAAGCCTTTTGATGATCTATTTTCCGGTTCTATTTTCCTTTAATGATTCGCTTAATGTCGCTTAACTTATTAAGCGCCTCGATCGGCGTTAAATTATTAACGTCTAAATTCTTGATTTCATCGCTGATTTGAGATAAAACAGGATCGTCCAATTGAAAGAAACTCAGTTGGAAGCCCTCTCTTTCCGTAGAGATTTTTTTTATGGGTTTAGCAGCAATTCCGGATTTCCGATTGTCGGATTCCAATTGATGGAGGATTTCGTTCGACCTTTTGAGGATACTTTGCGGCATTCCAGCCATTTTGGCGACGTGGATGCCAAAACTATGTTCGCTTCCGCCTTTCACTAATTTACGCAGAAAAATAACCTTATTGTCAACTTCTTTTACCGAGACATTGTAGTTTTTGATGCGTTTGAATGTCTTTTCCATCTCGTTCAACTCATGATAGTGTGTGGCAAAGAGAGTTTTAGCCCGCGCTTTAGGATGTTCGTGAATATGTTCTACAATAGCCCAGGCGATGGAAATTCCGTCGTAAGTAGAGGTCCCTCGCCCTAATTCGTCAAAAAGGACTAAACTTTTGGAAGATAGGTTGTTCAGAATATCTGACGCTTCAGTCATTTCCACCATAAATGTGGATTCTCCCAGCGAAATATTGTCGCTGGCTCCCACCCGAGTGAATATTTTGTCGACCAAACCTATTGTTACCGCTTCTGCCGGAACAAAAGATCCGATTTGAGCCATTAAAGTAATCAGTGCAGTTTGGCGCAAGAGAGCGGATTTACCTGCCATATTCGGGCCGGTGATGACGATGATTTGTTGCGAATGTGTGTCCAGATATACATCGTTGGCGATATAAGGCTCGCCGGGAGGCAATTGTTTTTCGATAACGGGATGCCTTCCCTGTTTGATGTCCAGTACATCGCTTTCTTCCAAGCGGGGACGAATGTATTTGTTGAGTTTGGCCACAGAAGCGAAAGAAAGTAAACAGTCCAGTTGTGCCGTTAATGCTGCGTTTTTTTTGATGGCTGCAATGTGTTCGATAAGTACGGATACTAATTTGCCGAACAACTCGGTTTCCAGTGCGGATATTTTTTCTTCTGCTCCCAATATTTTTTCTTCGTATGCTTTCAATTCTTCGGTAATGTAACATTCGGATTGCGCCAGTGTACGTTTGCGAATCCAATTTTCCGGTACTTTGTCTTTGTGTGCATTGCGAACTTCAATGGAATATCCGAAAGCGCCGTTGAAATTGACTTTTAAGGAAGGGATCCCGGTATTTTTAATTTCTCTTTGCTGAATTTGCAGCAGATAATCTTTTCCGGAAAAGAGCGTTTCCCGCAGGTCGTCCAATGCAGCGTCGACACCTTTACGGATGACCTCTCCTTTATTGATGGATACGGGAGGTTCCGGATTTATTTCCCGTTCAATTTTTTCGGCAATTTCCAGGCAGGCATCTAATTGTTGTCCAATCTTCTGCAAACTGATGTCTTCTGCTTCCGTACAGACTTGTTTGATGAATTTCAGGGCATTCAGCGCAATTTTTAGTTGTACGACTTCTCTCGGATTTACTCGTCCCACAGCCACTTTGGAGATGATGCGTTCCAAATCTCCGATATGCGAGAGTTCTTCTTCCAGCAGTTCTTTGAGTTCCGGGTGGCGGAAAAAATATTCTACCACATCCAATCGTTCTTCGATCGCTTTGATTTCTTTCAGTGGAAAAACGATCCATCGTTTGAGTAAGCGGGCGCCCATGGGCGTACTTGTTCTGTCTAATATATCCAGGAGTGCTTTTCCGCCTTCGTTCATCGTATAGAGTAACTCCAAACTACGAATAGTATACTTATCTAACCGGACAAAACGATCTTCATCTATGCGTGAAAGGCTTGTAATATGGCTTGTTTGCGTATGATGAGTGAGGTCTAAGTAATGTAAAATAGCTCCGGAAGCAATGATAGCATCTTTCAAGTCCTGGATGCCGAATCCTTTCAGGGTTTTGGTATTGAATTGTTTTAACAAACGATCTCCTGCCGCATCTTCAGTGAAAACCCAGTCTTCCATTTCGAAAGTCAGGAATTTGGAGCCGAAAGCATCTTCGAACAGTTTGCGCATGCTTCTGTCCAGCAAAATTTCTTTGGGAAGGATGTTATGCAACAATTTGTCGATGTAATTAATTGAGCCTTCTGCCGCGAGAAATTCTCCGGTAGAGATGTCCAGAAACGAAACTCCGCAGTTGTTTTTATTGAAATGAACGGCTGCCAGAAAGTTGTTTTCTTTGTGATTCAGTACATTGTCATTGATGGAAACACCTGGCGTAACTAATTCTGTGATACCTCTTTTGACTATTTTCTTAGTCAATTTCGGGTTTTCCAACTGATCGCATATCGCAACCCTCTTTCCTGCCCGTACCAATTTAGGCAAATAAGTATCTAATGCGTGATGCGGGAATCCGGCCAATTCTACAAACTGTGCCGATCCGTTGGCGCGTCGGGTGAGTGTAATTCCTAATATTTCGGCAGCGATAATGGCATCTTCAGAAAAAGTTTCATAAAAATCACCCACCCTGAATAGCAAGATTGCATCCGGATGTTTCGATTTAATCTCGAAATATTGCTTCATTAGTGGGGTTTCTACAATTCCTTTTGTCACAGCGTTTTCTTTTGAGGAACAAAGGTAGATTTTTTGTTTGTTTTCTACAAGGGATAGCTGAAATTTTTATTTTTTACATACTTTTTCAATGTGCATCCAGCCAGTTCTCCCCTACCCCACAGTCGGCAATGAGCGGAACTTTCAGTGTGATAGCGTTTTCCATTTCTCCGATGACAATGCTCTTCACCTTTTCTACTTCGTCTTTCCAGACATTGAAATTGAGTTCGTCATGTACTTGCAGAATCATTTTTGAGCGCAGGTTTTCCTGTTTGAAACGCTGAAAAATGCGAATCATGGCGACCTTAATAATATCTGCCGCACTTCCCTGGATTGGTGCGTTGATGGCATAGCGCTCGGCATAGCCCCTGACGATGGAGTTCCGCGAATTAATGTCCTGTAAATAGCTTTTCCGGTGAAAAATAGTTTCCACGTAGCCGTTTTCCTGTGCCCGGACAATGCTTTCATCCATGTATCGCTTGACGTCCGGATACGTAGCAAAGTATCCGTCTATCAGTTCTTTGGCTTCACTTCGGGGGATATTCAGCCGCTCGGCAAGACCGAATACGGAAATGCCGTAGATGATGCCGAAATTGGCTGTCTTGGCCTTTCGACGCATGTCTTTGGTGACCTGCTCAATAGGCAGCTTGTAAATTTTGGCAGCGGTTGCAGCGTGGATGTCGTTGGCGTTGTTGAAAGCGTCGAGCATGTTTCGATCTCCGCTCAGGTGCGCCATGATGCGCAGTTCTATTTGGGAATAGTCGGCAGAGAAAAAGACGCAGTTGTCGCTGTCGGCCACAAAAGCGCGGCGAATTTCCTTGCCTTGTGCGTCGCGGATGGGAATGTTCTGGAGATTGGGATTGCTGGAACTCAGGCGACCGGTCGATGCAACGGTCTGATTGAAAGACGTATGTATTTTTCCCGTTTCGGCGTTAACCAGCAGTGGCAGGGCGTCGATGTAGGTGCTGAGCAGCTTCTTCAATCCGCGGTATTCGAACAGTTTTTCCACGATAGGATGCTTGCTTTTCAGGCTTTCGAGCACATCTTCGCTGGTGACGTATTGGCCGGTTTTCGTCTTCTTGGGCTTCTCTACGATTTTCATCCGGTCGAAAAGCACCTCTCCTACCTGCTTGGAAGAGTTGATGTTGAATGTGTTCCCTGCGATTTGATAAATTTCTTGTTCGATCCGGATAAGCGTTTTGCTCATCTCGCCGGAGAGCTGTCTCATCGTTTCCGCATCGATCTTTATGCCGGTGATTTCCATGTCGGCAAGGACTTGAACGAGCGGGATTTCGATGTCGTAGAAAAGTGATTCCAGACCTTGCTTTTTGAGTCCTTCTTCCAATACTTCCTTGAGTTGTAGCGTAATGTCGGCATCTTCGCAGGCATATTCTTTGATGTTCTGGATGGGAACGTTTCGCATCGAACGCTGAGTTTTTCCTTTAGCTCCAATCAGTTCGTCAATATGGATGGTTTTGTAGTTGAGACAGGTTTCAGCCATGTCGTCCATGTTGTGCCTCGTTTCGGGATTCAACAGATAATGGGCAATCATCGTGTCGAAAAGTTTGCCCTTGATTTGGATGCCATACCGATGGACGACGATGATGTCGTATTTGATGTTTTGACCGATGAAGAGGATATTTTCATCTTCAAATATCTTTTTGAATTTATTTACAATTGTTTTTGTTTCTTCAAAATCTTCCGGTACGGGGATATAATACGCTTCATTTTTCTCGACGGAAAATGAAAAACCGACCAGGGAGGCTGAAATGGGATTGACTCCGGTCGTTTCCGTATCAAACGACACAAATTTCCGATCTTGAATTTTCCGAATTAATTCCTGTATATCTTCTTCTTTTTCAATGACATGATACGTGTGTTCCGTCGATTTTAAGTCCCTGAGATTTGAATATTTTTTTTCGTCTGTGTCTTCGACCACAAATTCTGCAAAGAGATTGCCTTGAACGGGAGCGCTTCTGGGGCTGAAAAGATCGCCCTGGACGGGAATTTTCTTGTCCGGTTTTTTTTCTTCGGTTTTGTTGACGACGCGGGTCAGCAGATTTCTAAATTCCAGTTCGGAAAAAATTTCATGGATTTTTTGTGCGTCCGGATTTTTTCTTTCACTTTCTTCCAGCCGGAAAGAAATGGGGACATCGGTTTTGATGGTTGCCAGAAATTTGGAAAAAAGAATTTGCTCCCGGTTTTCTTCCACTTTGGTTTTGAGCGATCCTTTAAGCTGGTCGATATTTTCGAGCAGGTTGTCGATGCTGTGAAATTCTTCCAGGAGTTTCTGGGCGGTTTTTTCGCCGACGCCCGGACAGCCCGGAATGTTGTCGGCCGTGTCGCCCATCAGTCCAAGCAGGTCGATGATCTGGGAAGTACTTTCCAGAGCGTATTTATTGATCACGGCATTTTCGTCGAGGATTTCGATTTCGTTGCTTCCGTACTTGGGTTTGTAGATGTAGATGTGCGGAGCGACCAGTTGGCCGTAATCCTTGTCGGGCGTCATCATGAATACGTCGAGATCTTCGCCGGCTGCCTGCTTGGCGATGGTACCGATGACGTCGTCGGCTTCGTACCCGGCCACTTCCAGTATCGGGATGTTGTATGCCCGGATGATGTCCTTGATGATGGGCACGGATTCCCTGATCACTTCCGGCGTTTCCTCACGTTGTGCCTTGTACTGCTCATAGGCTTCATGGCGGAAGGTGGGGCCGGCGGGATCGAAGGCGACGGCGATATGTGTCGGATCTTCTTTTCTTAACAGATCTTCCAATGTATTGACAAATCCGAAGACTGCCGAGGTGTTCACTCCTTTTGAATTGATTCGCGGGAATTTAATGAATGCGTAGTATGAGCGATAAATGAGCGCATAAGCATCTAATAAAAATAGTTTCATGTGATTCGTTTATTTATTCGTGGTAAAAGTACAAAAAAAATTCATTTTGTCAACCGGAATTATTCATGTACCTTTGCAATTTAATTGATATTTATGGAAGATATAAGAGAACTCATATCTCGACCGGTTGTCAGGGAGTTGGCTCTTTTTGAGAATGCTTTTTGTCATTTGCTGGATAGTGATAATTCCAAGATGCAACAGGTAAAGGAGCATATTTTGCAAACGAATGGTAAGAAGTTACGTCCTATATTATTGTTATTGTCTGCCTTGTTGTCTGGTAAGGTGAGTGATGTTACGATAAAATCGGCTGTTTTTATCGAGCTGTTTCATACGGCATCGTTATTGCACGATGATGTTGTTGATGATGCGAAGCTTCGGCGAGGCAAACCATCTGTAAATGCGGTGTTTGATAATAAAGTAGCGGTTTTGTCGGGCGATTATCTGTTTACGGCTTCTGCCCAGGCAGCGGCGTCTATGGGTAATTTGCAAATTATTGCTGTTCTTGGGAAATTGGGGATGCATTTGTCATTAGGAGAATTGGATCAGTTGACAAATGTCGATGAGTTGGATTTTTCCGAAGCGAGTTATCTGAAGGTTATTCGGGAAAAGACGGCGATGCTTTTTGCGGCGTGTACGGAAATCGGCGCTTTGTCGGCTGATGCTTCAGAGGCTGAAGTAGCTGCTTTACGAAGTTATGGAGAGCATATCGGGATGGCTTTTCAAATCCGTGACGATATTTTTGATTATTTCGATGATGCCAATATCGGCAAGCCTACAGGTAATGATATTCGGGAAGGAAAAGTGACGCTTCCTCTAATCTATGCGATTGAACATGCTGGAGAGAAAGAAAGAAAATCTTTGACCGATTTGCTTCGAACAGGAGATTTTTCCGATGAGAATGTGCATAAGTTAATCACATTTGCCAAAGAAAATCAGGGCATAAATTACGCCTATCAGACGATGCAGGTGTATGCGGATAAAGCGAAAGCCGCCTTGCATATTTTTCCGGATGTGGATGCAAAGGCGGCTTTGCTGGCTTTTGTAGATTATGTTATTGTGCGGGACAAATAAAATAAGTGCATTGATAATATAAAAAAGTCTTTACAAATTTCGTTTTTCAGTAAATAATAAGGAAAATATGAAGATTTCTGGCTTTCGGAAAAGCGGCAGATATTGCCTTTTCCGAAAGTTTTTTGTGTATGCGGTGACTTTGTTGCAAACGAAATCCGGAACGGATTATATCTTGGTAGCCCGGCGTTTTAACGCCGTGGTAATGTTAGCAACGAGTTATCAAGCGGCGAAGCCCCGAAATATTTTTTTTGTCAGAACTGTGATTAGAATGATTTTAATGAATACTATGATTATTTTTCCGAACAAAAGAAAATCATAGTTCTCATTTAATCAAAAAAATCGGAAATCACAGTTCAGACAAAAATATTTCGGGGCTTCGCCGCTCCAGCACAATTATGCATGATCCTGTCCCGACGTTAAAACGTTCGGGCTACCGATATGCAATCCGTTCCGGATTCCGTTACAACAAAATCGTATACGGTTATAAACATGTTTTCAGCAGTTCATCGGCCAGACTGCTGGCGCCGATACGGAATAGGGTAGGGGAGAGCCATTCTTCGCCGAGCGTTTCCTTTACGATGGTGTAGTATTTGATGGCTTCTTCGACCGTCCGGATGCCACCAGCGGCTTTGATCCCGATTTTTTTGTTGTACAGTTCGTTGTATTCCCGGATGACTTCGCACATCACGTAGAAAGCTTCGGGCGTTGCACCCTGACCGTTTTTTCCGGTAGATGTTTTAATGAAGTCTGCGCCGGAATATATTGATAGAATGGCGGCATCTTTGATTTGCTGAGGCGATGTAAGAAGGCCGGTTTCCAAGATGACTTTCAGCGTTGCGTTGCGCGCCGCTTCTTTGATTTCCATGATTTCTTCGCACATTTCTTCATATTCTTGTTCCAGGAAAGCGCCCAAGTTAATGACAGTATCTATTTCATCGGCTCCATCAGCTACGGCAAGGGCGGTTTCTGCAATTTTGATTTCGGTGAATGTCTGAGACGACGGAAATCCTCCGGCTACGGAGGCAATTCGAGTCGTTTCTGTCGTCAACGCCTCTCTGGCAACAGATACCAGGTTGGGATATACACAGATGGCGGCTACGTTGCAGATGTCCGGACGGTCGCCGGCAGCATTAACTTTTTCCACCAATTTCCAGATGCTTTCTTTGGAATCTTGAGGATTTAACGATGTCAAATCCAGGCAGCCATACAGAAATTTGCAAATGTTCGCGTTGTTGTTTTCCTCGAAATGACCGGCAAGGATTTGTTGTACTGCCTGTTTTACCGATGTTTCCGATGATGCTTTTTTGAAGCGGTTGAGTGTTAATTGATATTTCTCCATTATTGATTGAGTTTGATGTTTTGAATATGTCGTTCTTTGTCTCGTGTTGTTTTCTTTTCCATATTTTTATGAAAAGCATCTGTCAGATCTATGCCGATTTGGTTGGCCAGACAGATTAATACCCACAGAATATCGGCTATTTCATCGGCCGGATCCTTTTCCAAATCGCTTTTCTTGAAAGACTGGTCTCCATAGGTTCTGGCCATGATGCGCGCCAGTTCTCCCACTTCTTCGGTGAGGATGGTCATGTTGGTCAGTTCGCTGAAGTAGCGGACACCATACGTTTTAATCCATTCATCTACTAATGATTGCGCCTGTTTAATCGTAATTTCCATATCTGTTTCCATTTTTTCATTTTTCACTTAATATATTTCATTATTCCCTGTTTTTACTGTCTATGATAATGGTTACCGGCCCGTCGTTGAGTAGTTCCACCTTCATGTCTGCGCCGAATATTCCGGTTTTAACATCTTTCCCCAGCAGTACGCTCAAATCTACACAGAATTTTTCATACTGAGGGATAGCAATGTCCGGTTTGGATGCCCGGATGTAAGAAGGGCGATTCCCTTTTCTGGTACTTGCATGTAGCGTGAACTGACTCACTACCAGTATTTCTCCGTTCTGGTCGAGGATAGATTCGTTCATGATACCCTTAGTGTCATCGAAGATGCGCAATTGGACGATTTTCTTGCACAAATACTCTATATCTTCTTGATTATCGGAGTCTTCTATGCCTATCAATACCAATAATCCTTTTTGTATGGCAGATTTTATTTTTCCGTCTATTGTTACCGATGCGTGACTAACGCGCTGGATGACTGTTCTCATATTTCAATCCGTTTATTAACAAAGTCGCTTTCTTTTTCCCAATCAAATTTTCCAGTTCAACGGGAGGCGCTTCTTTGATTTTTTTGACGCTTTTATAATGTTTTAACAATATTGTTTTCAGTTTTTCACCGATACCTTTGATATCATCCAACTCAGATTTGACTTGTTGGATGCTTCGTTTTTTTCGGTGGAACGTGATTCCGAAATGATGCGCTTCATCTCGAAGTTGCTGTATCAGCTTTAAGCTCTCGGAATTTTTGTCCAGGTACAAAGGTACGGAATCTTCCGGGAAATAAATTTCTTCCAGTCGTTTGGCGATACCGATAATGGCAATTTTTCCGTATATACCCAAATCTTTAAGCGCATTGGTAGCGGCGTGCAATTGTCCTTTGCCACCGTCAATGACAATGAGTTGGGGTAGGGGAGTGCCTTCTTCCGAAAGCCTTTTGTAGCGTCGGGAGACGGTTTCGTACATCGAAGAAAAATCGTCGGGACCGATTACTGTTTTGATGTTGAAATGTCTGTAATCGCTTCTGGAAGGCTTTGCTTTTTTGAACACCACACAAGACGAAACGGGATTGGTACCTTGTATATTGGAGTTGTCGAAACATTCGATGTGGAATGGGAGATCCTGCAGATGGAGGTCATTTTTCAGGGTAGTTAAAATCCGGGTTGTTCGCTGTTCCGGATTGAGTTTTTCTGCTTTTTTCAGTTGGTCGATTTTGTATTGGCGAACGTTTTGTACAGACAATTCGAGCAGTTTCTTTTTGTCTCCCCGTTGTGGAATGATAAAATGAACATCCGTCAACTGGATGTTGGGGATAAAAGGGACAATGATTTCACTTGTTTTGCTTTGAAACCTGCTTCTCAGTTCCACAATACCCAATCCGAGTATTTCCTCTTTAGGCTCGTCCAGGCGTTTTTTATATTCAATCGTGTAACCCTGTACGATGTTTCCGGACATGATGTGAAAATAATTGATGTATGCCGATTCCTTATTGTCGTCGTATGAGAATACATCAATATCGCTTAAGTTGGGATTAACAATTTCCGACTTTGCTTTGTATTTTTCGATAAGTTTGTATTTTTCTTTTAGTAGTTGTGCTTTTTCAAACTGGAGATTTTCGGACAACGCTGTCATTTCATCAAAAATTTGCTTGCTGATTCTGGAAATATTCCCTTCCAGAATATTTTTTATTTCGGCAATATTTCTCATGTATTCTTTCTCTGTCTGTAATTGCTGACACGGTCCCAGGCAATTTTTTATGTGATATTGCAAACAGACCGGATATTTTTTCGATGCGATATTTTCCGGTGAAAATGCGTACTTGCAAGACCGTAACGGATAAATGTCTTTGATGGCTTGCAAAATTGCTTTCATGGCGGCGATGGAAGAATACGGGCCAAAATAAACAGATCCGTCCTTGATGATATTTCGGGTAGAAAACACCCTGGGCAAGTATTCTTTTTTGATGACAATGGAAGGATAAGTTTTGTCATCTTTGAGTAATACATTGTAGTGCGGTTGGTGTTTTTTAATCAGATTGTTTTCGAGCAGCAAAGCATCTTCTTCGGTTTTGACCACAATGTACTTGATGTCTCTGATTTTTTTTACGAGCATTTGTGTTTTGGAAGAATCCAGCAATTTGTTGAAATAGGAGTTTACCCTGCGTTTAAGATTCTTTGCTTTTCCAACATAGATTACCTTTCCGGTTTCATCCAGATATTGATAACATCCCGGATTTTCCGGAAGAGAAGTCAATATTTCTTTAATATAGTCTTTATCTGTTTTTGCCGCCATGAGTTTCTGCTTCTTAATTTTACACCTCAATGCTTTATCGATCAAATTCCATACTTAATCAAACTCGTCACTTCGGTGTCTTTATCAAAGATTTCCCGGCCTTTGAGATCTTCCAGTTCAATAAGAAAATTAATAAAAATCTTTTTAGGATTAAATCTTTTCGTCAAGTGATATGCAGCACGCATTGTTCCTCCGGTAGCCAGCAGATCGTCGTGTAAGAGAATGATGTCATTTTCAGACAATGCATCTTGATGTATTTGAATGAGATCTCTACCGTATTCTTTCCCGTACGATTCTTCATAAACGGGAGCGGGGAGTTTTCCCGGTTTTCGGATAGGAACAAACCCAGCTTTGAGGCGGGTAGCCAAGACTGGCCCAAGGATAAAACCTCTGGATTCAATGCCGACAATTTTCGTAATGCCACGGTCTTTATACTGCTCATACAACATTTCGGATATTTCCAGCAGGTTGTCTCCGCTTTTGAACAGTGTAGTGATGTCTTTGAATTGAATGCCTTTTTGCGGAAAGTCGGGCACGTTTCTTACAGATTCTTTTAGTGATTCGATGCTCATATATTAATTGTTTTTTATGATTACTCAACTTAATCTCATTGTTTTTGTTTTTATGCGAATTGTTCCACGTGGAACAAAATTTTTACCTCCCCAATAAAACCAATAGCACATTAATGTCGCTGGGCGAGATTCCCGGAATCCTTCCTGCTTGTGCCAATGTTTTCGGATTGATTTTCGTAAACTTCTGTTTTGCTTCGGTCGATAAAGAAGAAATACTATTGTAATCAAATTTGTCCTCGATCCGAATATTTTCCAAACGGCTTATCTTGTCGGCAATAATTTTTTCTCGCTTGATGTATCCGTCATATTTGATACTGATTTCGGCAGCTTCGATAATTTCTGCTTTCCTGTTGTCGGAAATTTTGTCTAATTCCCATTGAAGCTCCGGAACTATTTGAGCTGTTTGCTCTATGTTCAGTTGTGGACGGAGAATCAGGTCTCGCAATTTACATCCATGTTTAAGTGGACTTATTTTCATTGCCTCCAAATGTTCGTTTACTGCTTGCGGCTTGATTGAAAAGTCGCTTATAAAATCAATGATTTGTTTAATCCATTGCTTTTTGATCATCAACAGATCATAACGTTCTTTCTTCGCCAACCCAATTTCGTAAGCTTTTTCGGTGAGCCGCATATCTGCATCGTCTTGACGAAGTAATATTCTGTACTCGGCTCTTGATGTAAACATGCGATACGGTTCATCGACGCCTTTGGTGACTAAATCGTCGATCAATACGCCGATATATGCTTCATCTCGCTTGAGCATGAACGGCGCTCCGCCATGACAGTTAACGTGCGCGTTGATACCGGCGATGAGGCCTTGTCCGCCGGCCTCTTCGTATCCAGTGGTACCGTTGATTTGTCCGGCGAAAAACAGGTTTTTGACCCGTTTGGTTTCTAAATTGTGTTTGAGTTGTGTCGGATCGAAAAAATCATATTCAATAGCATAACCAGGCCTGTATATGTGTAAATTCCGAAAAGCCGGAATGGCGAGTAATGCATTCAGTTGAATGTGGAGTGGGAGGGAGGATGAAAATCCATTCAGGTAATACTCCTGCGTGTTTTCTCCTTCAGGTTCGAGAAAGAGTTGATGCTCGGTTTTATCGGCAAATGTGACTATTTTTGTCTCAATGCTTGGGCAATAACGGGGGCCAATACTCTTTATTTGTCCATTATATAAAGGAGAATCTGCCAATCCTTTGCGAAGTATATCATGCGTTGTTTCGTTGGTGTAACACATCCAGCAACTGAGTTGCCGGAGTGTTTTTGCCTGAAAATCCAGATAGGAAAACTTGTGGAAATCATTTTCCCCTTTTTGTTCCGTCATCAAGGAAAAATCGACGCTTCTTCCGTCTATTCTGACGGGTGTTCCTGTTTTCATTCTGCCAGCAGTAAATCCCAATGATTTTAATTGCTCTGTAATGCCATAAGATGCAGCTTCTGAAATGCGGCCTCCATCGAGTTGTGTTCTCCCGATGTGGATTAACCCGTTGAGAAATGTACCGGCAGTCAAAACCACGGATTTGGATTTGAATACAATGCCCATACATGTTTCGACTCCTTGAATTTCACCGTTTTCAACGAGAATTCGGCCAACGGTATCTTGCCATACATACAGGTTGGGAGTATTGTCTATGGTTTGTCTCCATGCTTCGATGAAACGAACTCTGTCGCTTTGCGCTCTCGGACTCCACATTGCCGGGCCTTTAGAGCGGTTGAGGATTCGGAATTGAATGGCCGTTTTATCGGTGATAATACCCATTTGTCCGCCGAGCGCATCAATCTCCCGAACAATTTGCCCTTTAGCTATTCCGCCGATGGCCGGATTGCAACTCATTTGGGCAATTTTGTTCATATCCATCGTTATCAGCAGGGTTTTTGAACCTAAGTTGGCGGCTGCTGTTGCGGCTTCACATCCGGCATGCCCTGCCCCTACAACGATTATATCGTAATTAAATGTCATATCGTTTTTGCTGGAAAATTTTTACAGGATTAGTTGTAACGCTTCATTTTCTTTTTCTCTCATTTTTTTTTCTTCTTCAGGGCTTTTGTCCTTCAAGCCGCATAGATGTAAAATCCCATGGATGATGACCCGGTGCAATTCTTCGTTGTAATGTGTATTAAATTTTTCCGAATTGCTTTTTACGGTGTCTAAACTGATAAAAATGTCGCCGGATATAATGTCTTTTTCCGAATAATCGAAAGTAATAATATCCGTGTAATAATCGTGTTGGAGATATTGGTTGTTTATTTCCAATATTTTTTTGTCCGAACAGAAAATAAATGCGATTTCACCGGTTTTTTTCCGATGAATATGGGCGACTTCTTTGATCCAGATATTGGTTTCCCGTTGTCTGATTCTGGGAAGATCCGTGTCCTCTGTTTGATATGTAATAGGCATTTATGTATGATATTTGCAGGCAAATTTACATGAAATAATTGAGATTCCCCACAAGTGGACGAAAATTGCATAAATAAATGGGCGGTAAAGTCTGTTACCGGAAAGGTAAACCTATACATCGAAGAACAAATAACAAACAAAAATAGCTGCAATAACTCCGATTAAATCGGCAAATAATGCTCCATTGATTGTGTAGCGCGTATTCCTGATATTGACGGCGCCATAATAAACCGCTACCAAATAAAAAGTCGTATCGGTAGACCCTTGAAAGATACATGACAGACGGCCTACAAAAGAATCGGCTCCATACGTCTGCATGGCGTCAAGCATCATACTTCGCGCCCCGTTCCCCGTTAGAGGCTTCATGATTGCAGTCGGCAGGGCAGGTACAAAATCCGTGTTAAATCCGCAACTGGAGAGCAGATAAGAGAATCCATCAATCAGAAAATCCATCGCTCCTGAGACCCTGAATAATGCAATGGCAACCAGCATGGCAACCAGATACGGAATGATCATGACTGCGGTTTTAAATCCTTCTTTCGCCCCTTCAACAAAAGCCTCGTAGACATTGATCTTTTTACGAATCCCGGCGATGATAAATGTAGCGATGATCGCACATAAGAATAAATTGGCAATAAATCCCGAATAGACGGCGACTTTCTCTTGAGGAAAAGCATTGACTAAAATGATAATTCCTGCGATGAAAACGACTATTCCTCCCAAAAATCCCAGTAAAACTTTGTCCAGTAACCGGATTCTTTGTTTAATACATACATAAACAATTCCGGCCAGTGTAGCCATACTTGTAGCCAGCATCAAAGGGATGAAAATGTCGGAAGGATTACTTGCTTGCTGTTGCGCCCGGTAGACCATGATGGTTATCGGGATAATTGTCAATCCGGAAGCATTGAGTACGAGAAACATAATCATGGAGTTGGAAGCAGTATCCTTGTTTTTATTCAATTCCTGCATTTCTTTCATCGCTTTCAGTCCGAGAGGCGTGGCCGCATTGTCTAAATTGAGCATGTTGGCCGCGATATTCATAAAAATGGAACCGGTTGCCGGATGACCTTTGGGAATATCCGGAAACAGTCTGCTGAAAAGAGGACTACCTGCGTGGGCAAGAAAATTGACGATTCCTCCCTTTTCACCAATCTTCATAAAACCCAACCAAAGTGACAGTACACCGGTCAATCCCAGGGATATTTTAAAAGCGGTTTCTGCCGATGAAAAGGTCACATTCATCATTTCTTTGAAGATGTCTAAATCTCCTGTAAATACTACTTTCAAGATGCCGACAGTAAAGGCAATAAAGAAAAATCCAATCCAAATATAGTTTAGAACCATGTTAATTATGAATGAAAGAGACAGTAAATGTCTCCAGTTATAATGATCTTCCGCAAAAATAGTATAATTTTGTGGATTGCTTTAAATAAACACAAATGAATAATTTTCAAGCAGTGATTTTTGACCTGGATGGGACATTGGTAGATTCAATCCATGATATTGCCGATGCAATGAACAGGACGTTGATGAAATACAGCTTTCCGATACATTCGTATGACGCTTATCGTTATTTTGTTGGAGAAGGGCTGAGAAAATTAGTATTCAATGCACTTCCTGAAGGAAAAAAGAGCGAAAACAGGCTGAATGAATGTTTTCACGCTGTATTGGAAGATTATCTGGAGAACTATTTGGTAAAAAGTAAATTGTACGATGAAATCGACGATTTATTGAATATTTTATCCGAGAAGAAGATAAAAATGGCCATTCTTTCTAACAAAGCGGATGCGATCACCCAAAAAATTTGTCGTGTATTGTTGCAGGCATGGAATTTCAATGTCATACTGGGAGCAACGGATCGTTTTCCATGCAAACCCAATCCGGAATCTGCCCTTTTCATCGCAGAAAAGCTGAATATTTCACCGGAAAATATACTGTACATTGGTGATACCGGAATTGATATGGAAACAGCCAATCGTGCGGGCATGTTTGCCGTTGGCGTCACTTGGGGTTTCAGGAAAAGAGCAGAACTGGAACAATCCGGCGCAAAAATAATTATTGATAATCCCCTTGATTTGTTGACAAATGGAATGGATGAACTGCCTTATCGGATGGATTGAAGCAAATTTCGTGGAGATAATCGGGTTTATCCTGGCATTGATCCATCTTTTTTTGGAAATCAAGGAACGCTGGTCGATGTGGATTATTGGTATTTTCAGTTCAATATTTTATGTTTTTATCTTTTTTCAATCGAAAATTTACGCGCAAATGGGCTTGTACGCTTACTTTATAATCGCGAATTGCTATGGTCTATATTGTTGGAAGTTTGCCAAAGGACGGTCGGAAAAACCCCTGAAAATATCTCACATAACCCCGAAAACAGCCGGTATTTTATTCGTCATAGCTGTCATTCTTTCCGGATTCATCGGATATTTCCTTTCCGGATATACGGATTCTCCAATTCCATACATAGATGCGATTTTAGCGGCTTTGAGCATTGTTGCAACGTGGATGATAGCTCGTAAAATATTGGAACACTGGTATATATGGATTGTTACAGACTTTTTCTCCGTCGGGTTGTATTTTTCTTTAGATCTTTATCCCACCGCACTTCTTTATCTGATGTATGGTTGTATGTCTTCTTGGGGATTGCTCAACTGGAGAAAATCTATGAAATCTGCTTTCGCATTATCCTGAAAATATACTTAACAAATTAAAACACAGCTACATGTAAAATTTCATATCCTAAAATCCGAAGAATTAAATGAATAACCCCCAATGGAATGAAGCGATTGGGGGTTATTGAGCTCAGCAGGTAGCTAAAATCCTGCGTATAATCATGTAACATACTGACAATAGCAATACTAATCCAAGTCCATCCGCTACCGGAACATGACTCCCATGCCCGTCGCCAATGCCGCCTGGCGTCTCTGTCAGGGTGGATTGGGAGGTGTTGTCAAATAAACCTATACTGTTGTTTGAGGAGGATGATAACAAGTTTTGTTTTGTCTCGCCTGTCTGCGTGGATGAGGTAGATGCCTGTTGCTTTCCGTACAGTCCCACGCCGGCCTCTGCCGGCGTCAGGACATGCAGCATCACTATCATATTCACAATCACTATACTACTGAAAATTTTATAATTTCTTTTCATGACTTTTGTTTTTATTTGTCCTTATAATTTTGTTTTGTAAATTCTCTGGATTGCTTCGCCGCAAGCGGCTCGCAATGACGTGCAGGGAAGCATGACGTGCAGAGGGCATCGTTATGCGGCTCCTCTCTACACGTCATTGCGAAGG
>JAISFI010000041.1 GCA_031263685.1 Dysgonamonadaceae bacterium
ACCAGCGGTAAGCTCTGTACCCTGAAAATTCGTTTAACATTCAAACCTTCATGTGAGACTCCGTTGACCGGCTTCAATTACTACGTTTCTTTCGACGGAAAAAATCTCCTGGGCGATGCGGTCGAAGGAATGGTTGATGTGAATTCTAAAAGAATCGATCCACTCATCAATACCAATTATAATTTCACGACTTCCATCTATCTACCCAATGGCACAGCCTTTGGAGGAAACCGTAAGCGCAACACGTTGATGGTGACTGTAAATAAATATAATGGCGACACGCAGGATATTTCTCCGACCGATTCCCTGGAAATAAAACTCCCCCGGTGGCTGAACATAACCGGAAAAATCACGATGACATGCGCAGATTTAAGTGAATTAAACGGCGAAGTGGATGCTTCGTACATTCATGAAGCGTTGAACGGCGACCTCCGCATTATCAGCATCAAACTGCCGTCCGATGTATTGAACAACGATCCTCAAAATGGCAAGGCTAAACCGTTTACCTACAGTCTTCCCGTCACGTATGTCGAAGAGCCTCAAAATCCGGCGCTGCAGGAGCATCCGGAGCAGAAAATCGAAACGCGTATAGCTATGATCGTAAAATATTCGCCCTACTGCCAAGACGAGATTTCCCTCTCTTTTGGCAGTGAAGACGAGGAAAACATCGCCTTGCTGATGCTGAAAAGCGATAACCCATACCTCTACAACATGGCATCCATCGGTGAACCGTTCAATCTGCAAGTCACCTCCCATGATTTTGCCGGCGGCTGGTATGCAGATGAAGGCTTGACGAAACAGTTATCGCCCGACGCCACCTACCTCCACCCGTCCCGGGAAACGGCCGATACGGTGATGGTATATATCCAAGCCGATTTCACCCAAGCCGGTATCACCAGCGCTTACGGTAAAATTCCCGTTACCCTCCGCACACCTCCCGTCAATCTTTACTGGCGCACGGATGCTGTAGACAGTGTCTGGTGCAACCCCGCCAACTGGACGACGAAAATCAGCGAAGATGAAGACCGCAAAGCTTACCTGCCTGCCCTTGTTACGGAAGTAACATTACAGTCCGGCGCCGGCAATTACCCCGTTTTGACCGATACGGCAGCTTGTGGAATCATCCGTTTTGAACATGGAGCAGAACTTGTCCGTCAAGACCTTTTGCGCTACGACAGCGCCCGCGTGCAACTGAAAGTTCAGGCCAATCGCTGGTACATGTTTGCACCTCCTTTGCTGAACATGTACAGCGGCGACTTCTACCTGAACAATCCCGATCCGCAACTCGACAAACAAACTGCCTATACCATGCTTTTCAACGCCGAAAATCCCGAAACAAAATATAAAACCGGCGACTGGACAGGCGCCTTTAATACCCCCAATGTGCCATTAAAACCCGGCAGCGGCTTAGCCCTCTGGATTGATAACGGCGAGGATTACGACAATCATGATAACATCACATTCCAGTTTCCGAAAAATGACGAGAATCATTATACATACAATCCCAACAAGTTTCCTCCCGGCAATATCTCCGGAACGCATCCGACGCCTCGCCCCTATAACGGACACTTCATCTATGAAGACGGCAACGGACAGGTAGCCGACGATGGGAATGTTACGCTGCAAGACGTGCTCGGTCATACGGATGGAGAAATCCTCGTCGGCAATCCATTCATGGCACACTTGAATTTCAACAGATTCTATGAGGACAATGCCGATGCGCTCAATACAAACGGAAACGGATACAAGCTGGTTTCCGGTGTTACGGACGATGGCTGCTCCATAAAAGACTTTTACAGCTACCTGAGAGATGGCGACAGATATGTGTCTACCAATCTTAATCCGGATAATGATAATATATCCGGACTTATTCCTCCCATGCAATCGTTTGTCATTATGGTAGAAAGCGGCCGGAAAGTAAAGGCTAATATCAGCAATCATACGAAGATGTCCACAGTACAGTCCGACACTTTCCGTATGGCAAATCGGGAAGCTGCAAGATCAAGCAGTATGTTAAACATCCTTGCCATGCATGGAGAAGATGTAAGCAAGACGATTATCCTGCAAAACGAAACTTCCGCTGCAAGCTACACACCTTCGGAAGACAGTTACAAGCTCTTTATCTCCAAAGTAATGGATTCCGATGAAGTGCTGAAACATATTCAAGTTTATACCCGCTCCAGTGACGGCTATGCCCTGGATATAAACGCTATCGGGACGAGTGAACAGGATATTACGGTTCCCCTGTGTATCCGGACTTCGGAAAAAGGCAGGATTGTCCTGAATTTTTCCGGCATGGAAAGCTTCGGTGAGGAAATCGGCATTTACCTCTATGATGCGCAACATCCTCAAATACTTATAGACTTAAAGACTCAACCGGAATATAGTTTCGATAAGACGGAGGATGATTTGTATCTGGAAAACCGCTTCTCACTGATTATCGGCAAAACCGCCTCGACCGGACTGTCTGAAATCGAAGCAGCTTCCGAAACATCTACCGTTCGTATTCTCAGCTTCTCACCGCGCAAACTTCACCTGATTGCCGAAAACGGGGAAGCCTTGGGCAATGTCCTGATAACGGATGCCTGGGGACGGGTGGTACTGGATCTTCCATCACTATCTTCTTCGACTTATGAGTATCAGACGCCTGTGCCCGGAATCTACGTCGTAAGAGTGGGAGCGGAGGTGAAGAAAGTGGTAAGTATTCAGTAAAAACGAAAAGATAAAAACTAAAAACTAAAAGTTGGCTGACGCCTGTTTGCCGCGCTTCGCGCAATTTTTAGTTTTTAGTTTTTATCTTTTCGTTAAAAAAAATTCTCCAAATATTTTGTTTTTCATTTTTTTGCATTACTTTTGCGCCCAAAGTTTTTAAAAGTAAAAAGTGAAAAACTAAAAGTGAAAAGTTTTTTATGATAGTTGTGGAAATGAATAGTGGTGTTTTGTGTTTATTTAACGAAAATTATTTGGAGATTCCGAATAATTTCGTAACACACACACACACACACACACACACACACACACACACACACATCTAATCAAGGTACAAAGTCAATTACAGGTACGAACAAACGTACAGGTAAATGCACAAATACAATACAACAATTATTATTTTTTAACAGTCCAGAAAAGCTATCTAATTTTATTAGTTAGCTTTTTGCATTTTAAATCCATAGCTCTCCAGGCTATTGCATACACAGACATACATCACAATATTATTCACTATAAAACAATCAATTTATGAAACTAAAAGGTCTCACACTCACTTCAGCAAGAGGAAGTCGCCGCACGGTTATTTCCGGCTCGCAGTCTTCATCTTTTGCACTAAAGAAATGCTTTTTCTTTCTCCTCCTCGCCCTTTCATGGGGACTGCACCTGCAGGCACAATTGCCTTTGAAAGCAAAATCATTAAATGTTTTTGTCCAGCCCAGCCAGTCGAATCCGGATACCATCGACGTACTGAGCAAAAGCGAGCTAAGCTCCTGTGGTCTCAGCGGTACCACTGTACAGCTTGTTGATGCGGCGGGAACACTGCAACACGGAAGCGCAGGCGTGTATACAATCGACAAAGTCATCACATACACGCCGATAGCAGGCTTTACCGGCCAGGACAGCCTGAAATACAGGCTTATATGCGGCGCACAAATAGATACAGCAATCGTGCTGATTAATGTCAGCGATAAGCCGGAAGTCGTGAAAGACGACGCCTGTGCGGTAGATCCGGTATTCCAGGCATGGAGCATCACCGATACACACACAAATGCGGCAAATTTGACGCCCTACCAAATCCCCATAGTAGGTGATATCGACGGAGACGGACGAATCGAAATATTGTGTGCAACAAACTGTACTGAAGGAAGTAAGTCTTTTGCTATGGGTAATGTTGACAGACCGGCGGAAAGCATAGCCATTTACAAGGGAGATAATCTTACAGCTACTCCTCGTATATTCAATACTCAACGACCATTTAAATGGGCAGAATTTGGGAAAATAGGGATCGTTAAAACCAAAATAAACAGTCAGGATACCGTATTAATTGTAGTCGCGGAAGCAGACCGGATTTTACGGGCATATAATCACATGGGAGATTTAGTTTGGGCAATTACACAACCATATCATCTCACAGATGCATCTAACATGCCGCCGATCTTTGCCGATTTTAATAAAGACGGGATTCCCGAAATTGCCATGGGAGGTAAAATCTTCGACTCTGCAACAGGTAACTTGCTCTGTTCAACAGACCAACATTCCCAAGCTGTTATCGCTGTAGATCTCTTTAACACCGGAACATTGAATTATATTGCCGGACGTCACATTTATGATGTAGATCTTTCGGCAAGTTCACCTGCCGATAAAATTAAACTCAAAAGAGAACTCACACGCCCAACAATAACCAATTCGGATCCGGACTACACCGGAACTTCGATCACGATGCCTGCAAGCACCATTACGCGTGCTTTGGTCGCGGATATGAATCATGACGGAAAACTGGAAGTAATCACTTGCCTTCAGATGACCACTGGCACCCCTCAGGTCCCTGGTGATACCTGTGCCTTTCTGTGCATTTCTGACCCGGAAACGGGCGCCGTACTGGCATCCAAATATGTTCCTAAAGCAGGAGTAATCGGTAATCCCTTTGCCGGAGATATTGATGGAGACGGCAATGTAGAAGTGATTTTAATTAAAAATCTGCAAGTGGGAACAGCGATTAGCCGTGGTTACTGCCAGATTATTGCCTACAAATATATTCCCGGTAATCCGGTCTTACAGGAGTTTTGGAGATTGGATCATACAGATACTTCCGGATGTACGGGCCTTACTTTATTCGACTTTGATCAGGACGGGAAAGCCGAGATCGTTTACCGGGATGAAAACCAGTTACGCATCATTGATGGAACCGCTGATGGCGCAATCGATAATCCTACTCGAAATAAAGCAGTCTTTCCAAATTATTCAGGTACCTCGCTTGAATATCCGGTTGTTGCAGATGTTGACGGAGATGGCCAGGCAGAGATTGTGATAGTGGGTGGACTGAATGGCACCGCTGCTGCGAGGACGACTGCCGGCGTATTATGGGTCTTCAAATCCAATGACCCGAATGCCCCTTGGGCACCCGCCCGCAAGGTTTGGAATCAATATGCCTACAATCCTTTATGGGTGAATGAAGATCTTACGATACCGGCTAATCCTTTGAGTCCTGCTACCTTTTTTGTAGATAAAGACGGTAACCGCCACCAGCCTTTCAATAACTTTCTGCAACAGGCCACGTTGCTTAATGATCAGGGTAAGATGCTCAGCTACGGCCCCAAACTGGAATATAAAGATGAGACAAACGATCCGCCAATTACATATACCGGTCTCAGTCACAACGCGTTCGTAACCGCCAACTTCACCGTGCTCAACACCGGTGATGCCGATTTTAAAGGGCCTTTACACATCAGCGCCTATTTTTTGGAAGATGGCAAACTGGTCTATCACGGCCATACGATACACTTGGGAGCAGGAAACGAGGGTGATGACGGATATATTGAAAAGGGCGGTGAGAA